>DATFUG010000283.1:0-5970 GCA_035261025.1 Steroidobacteraceae bacterium
CGGACGTCGATGCCATGCTCGAGAGCCTGCGCCGCCAGAAGCCCATCTTTACCCCGGTCGAGCGGCCCGCCGAGGGGAACGATCGGGTGACCGTGGCTCTCGAGGGGCGCATCGACGGCGAGATCTTCCCGGGTGGCGAGATCGATGAGCTGAAGGTGGTGCTGGGCGCCGGCACGGTGCTGCCTGAGCTCGACGCGGCGTTGCGCGGCATGCAGGCGGGTGAGGAAAAAGAGGTGCCGGCGCGCTTCCCCGACGACTATGGCGCCAAGGTGGTCGCGGGCAGGGATGCGGTATTCAAGCTCTGGCCCAAGCGCGTCGAGTCCCAGAGCCTGCCCGAGCTGGACGAACCCTTCCTGCGCGACTTTGGCGTGGCGGAGGGCGGAGTCCCTGAATTCCGGGCCCAGGTGCGCACCAGCATGGAACGCGAGGTCGCCTCGGTCGCGCAGCAGCGCATGCGCGATCAGCTGCTCGAAGCGCTCCACAAGGGCAATCCGCTGCAGCTCCCCCGGGTGCTCGTCGAAGAACAGATCCGCGATCTGCAGGTGCAGGTCCTGCGGCGCATGGGCGTGCAGAAAATCGAGCAGCTGCCGCCGCGCGAGCCCTACGAGGAGCCGGCGCGCAAGCGCGTCGCCCTCGGCCTGATCATCGGCGAGATCGTGCGGGCCAACGGCATCCGGGTCGATCGGAGCCGTGTCGAGCAGCGTCTCGAGGCCATCGTCGCCTCCCATCCCGACCCGGCCGCCATGCGCCGCCAGTACCTGCAGAGCCGCGATGCCATGGCGCAACTTGAGACGGCCGTTCTGGAAGACCAGGCCCTGGATTGGGTACAGTCCCAGGTACAGTTGGTCGACAAGTCCTACAGCTTTTCGGATCTGACCGGCTTCCAGGCCGGTCGCAACGAGGAAACACGCGGATGAAAGAGCGAGCCCTGGGCCTGGTGCCGATCGTCGTGGAGCAGACGGCGCGCGGCGAGCGTTCCTACGATATCTACTCGCGCCTGCTCAAGGAGCGGGTGGTGTTCATCGTCGGGCCTGTCGAGGATTACATGGCGAACCTCGTCGTCGCGCAGCTGCTGTTTCTCGAATCCGACAATCCGGACAAGGACATCGCCCTGTACATCAATTCGCCGGGCGGCTCGGTGAGCGCCGGCCTGGCGATCTACGACACCATGCAGTTCGTCAAGCCGGACGTCAGCACCATCTGCGTCGGACTGGCCGCTTCGATGGGGGCGGTGCTGCTGGCCGGCGGCGCGGCGGGCAAGCGCCATTCGTTGCCGAATTCCAAGATCATGATCCACCAGCCCTCCGCGGGCTTCCAGGGCCAGGCCAGCGACATCGACATTCATGCCCGCGATGTCATGGATACCAAAGAGCGCCTCAATCGCATCCTGGCGCGCCACACGGGCCAGACCATTGAGCGCGTCAAAGCCGACAGCGATCGGGACAACTTCATGAACCCCGAGGCCGCCAAGGCCTACGGACTGGTGGACAAGGTGCTGGAGAAGCGCCCGGAGGGCGCGCCTGCGGGCACGCCCTGAGCTGTACGGGTCCCCAAAAATCATGCTTTACAAGGCCTTAGGTAGGACGCAGTTCTTTGCGCCGGCGGCTTTGGGCATGCTATATAAAGGCCGGAAGGTCGGATTTTCCGCCCCTGTAGCCTGTCCAATAGGCTCGAGGTGATCGTAAGGTGAGTGATGATGCCCGAAGCCGGACAGACGATGGCAAACTGCTGTATTGCTCCTTCTGCGGCAAGAGCCAGCACGAGGTCCGCAAGCTCATCGCCGGCCCCTCGGTGTTTGTCTGCGACGAATGCGTCGAGCTGTGCAATGACATAATCCGGGAAGAGCTGGAAGACCGCGCCGACAAGGCCCGTGACAAGCTCCCCAAGCCCCACGAAATCAAGAAGGTCCTCGATGAATACGTCATCGGGCAGGAGCGCGCCAAGAAGGTGCTCTCCGTGGCGGTCTATAACCACTACAAGCGCCTGCAGACCCGGAGTGCCGCCAAGACCAAGGACGACGTCGAGCTCGCCAAGAGCAACATCCTGCTGATCGGCCCGACCGGCTGCGGCAAGACGCTGCTGGCCGAGACTCTGGCGCGGCTTCTCAACGTGCCCTTCACCATCGCCGACGCCACGACGCTGACCGAGGCCGGCTACGTGGGCGAGGACGTCGAGAACATCATCCAGAAGCTGCTGCAGAAGTGCGATTACGACGTCGAGAAGGCGCAGACCGGCATTGTCTACATCGATGAAATCGACAAGATCTCGCGCAAGAGCGACAACCCCTCGATCACCCGCGACGTGTCGGGAGAGGGGGTGCAGCAGGCGCTCCTGAAGCTCATCGAGGGCACGATCGCTTCCGTCCCGCCCCAGGGCGGACGCAAGCACCCGCAGCAGGAATTCCTGCAGGTCGACACCTCGAACATCCTGTTTGTCTGCGGCGGCGCCTTCGCGGGTCTGGAGAAGATCATCCTGAACCGGACGCAGAAGAGCGGCATCGGCTTCACGTCCGAGGTGCGCAGCATCCACCAGAAACCCCACGGGTCGGACCTGTTCCATGAGGTCGAGCCCGAGGACCTGATTAAGTACGGCCTGATCCCGGAGTTTGTCGGCCGCCTGCCGGTGGTCGCGACGCTCGATGAGCTGGATGAGGCCGCGCTGATGATCATCCTCACCGAGCCGCGCAACGCGCTCACCAAGCAGTATCGCAAGCTCTTCGACATGGAGGGCTCGGAGCTCGAGTTCCGCGAGGAGGCCCTGCGTGCGGTGTCGCACCGGGCCATGCAGCGCAAGACCGGTGCGCGCGGCCTGCGCACGATCCTCGAGAATGTCCTGCTCGACACCATGTACGAGCTGCCTTCGCTCCGTAATGTCGTCAAGGTCGTCGTCGATGAAGCGGTGATCGAGGGCACGACCAAGCCCTACATCATCTATCGCACCGAGGAAGGGCGTCCGGCGCCCGTCGAGGAGCCCCGCAGGGCCGGTGGCATTGGCCACGCCTGAAGCTGCCCACCCGCGCGGCTGGGGCGGCGGGGAGCCATTGCAATCCTCTGGCGTGCCCCAACTGTACCGCAAGGGCCGCGCTCCCCACTGCGAGCGGCAATGTAGAGGGTAACCCGTGACCGAAGAAGCCGAATCCACCCCGCTCCTCCCCGTAACCCAGATTCCCGTGCTGCCGCTGCGCGACGTGGTCGTGTACCCGCACATGGTGATCCCGCTGTTCGTCGGCCGCGAGAAATCGATCCAGGCCCTCGAGGCCGCGGTGCGCTCCGACAAGCGCATCATGCTGGTGGCGCAGAAGCAGGCGGACATCGACGATCCGAAAATCGAGGATTTGCACACCTTCGGCACGGTGGCGACGATCCTGCAGCTGCTCAAGCTCCCCGACGGCACGGTCAAGGTGCTGGTCGAGGGTGTCGATCGGGCCCGTGTGCTGCACGTGACTCTGGTCGGCGGCGCTCCGGGCAGCGACGGCCCGCAGAATTACTACGCCGCCATGATCGCCATCGAACAGGACGCCGATCAGTACGACGAGCGCGAGATGGATGTGCTGGTGCGCTCGGTGGTCTCGCAGTTCGAGCAGTACGTCAAGCTCAACAAGAAGGTGCCGCCTGAGGTGCTGACGGCCCTCGCCGGCATCGAGCAGCCCGGGCGCCTGGCCGACACCGTCGCGGCGCACATGGCCCTCAAGCTGGGCGAGAAGCAAAAGGTGCTCGAGATACTCGACGTGCGCAAGCGCCTCGAGCACGTGCTGGTGGCCATCGAAGGCGAGATGGATGTCCTGCAGATCGAAAAGCGGATCCGCGGCCGCGTCAAGTCACAGATGGAAAAGAGCCAGCGCGAGTACTACCTGAACGAGCAGATGAAGGCCATCCAGAAAGAACTCGGCGACATGGAAGACGGCACCAATGAGATCGCGGAGCTCGAGCAGAAGGTCGCTAAGGCCGGCATGAGCAAGGAGGCGCGCGAGAAGGCGACCGCCGAGATCAACAAGCTGAAAATGATGTCCCCGATGTCGGCGGAAGCCACCGTGGTGCGCAACTACGTCGACTGGCTGATCAAGGTGCCGTGGAAGAAGCGCACGCGGCTGCTCAAGGATATCGCCAATGCCCAGAAGGTCCTCGACGAGGATCACTATGGGCTGGACAAGGTCAAGGAACGCATCGTCGAGTATCTGGCGGTGCTGCAGCGGGTGGAGAAGATCAAGGGGCCGATTCTGTGCCTCGTCGGCCCCCCGGGCGTGGGCAAGACCTCGCTGGGCCAGTCCCTGGCGCGCGCCACCAACCGCAAGTTCGTGCGCATGTCCCTGGGCGGCGTGCGCGATGAGGCCGAGATTCGCGGGCATCGGCGTACCTACATCGGTTCCATGCCCGGCAAGATCGTGCAGAACATGGCGAAGGCGGGCGTCCACAATCCGCTGTTCCTGCTTGATGAAGTCGACAAGATGGCGATGGATTTCCGCGGCGATCCTTCCTCGGCGCTGCTCGAAGTGCTCGATCCGGAGCAGAACGTGGCCTTTTCCGATCATTACCTCGAGGTCGATTTCGACCTGTCCGAAGTGATGTTCGTGTGCACGGCCAATTCGCTGAATATTCCCCCGCCGCTCCTCGATCGCATGGAAGTGATCCGGCTGCCCGGCTATACCGAGGATGAAAAACTCAACATTGGCCGGCGCTACCTGGTGCCCAAGCAGGTCAAGCAGAACGGGCTCAAGAACGGTGAACTGAAGATCTCCGATCCGGCGCTGCTCGACATCGTGCGTTACTACACGCGCGAGGCCGGCGTGCGCAATCTCGAGCGCGAGATCGCCAAGATCAGCCGCAAGGCGGTCAAACAGCTGCTCCTGGCCAAGGGCGAGGAAAAGCGTGTGGCCGTCACGCCGCGCAATCTCGACAAGTTCCTGGGCGTGCGCCGCCACCGCTATGGCAAGGCGGAGGACCAGAACCGCATCGGCCAGGTCACCGGACTCGCCTGGACGGAGGTCGGCGGCGAGCTGCTGACCATCGAGGCGGCCGTGGTGTCCGGCAAGGGCAAGCTCATGCACACGGGCCAGCTGGGCGAAGTGATGCAGGAGTCGATTCAGGCCGCCATGTCGGTGGTGCGCTCGCGCGCCGAGGTGCTCGGCCTCGAGCCCGATTTCTACCAGAAGATCGATGTCCACCTGCACATGCCCGAGGGCGCGACGCCGAAGGACGGGCCCAGCGCCGGCATCGGGATGTGCACGGCCCTGGTCTCCGCCCTGACACGCATCCCCGTGCGCTCCGATGTCGCCATGACCGGCGAGATCACGCTACGCGGTGAGGTGCTCCCGATCGGCGGCCTGAAGGAAAAGCTCCTGGCCGCGCAGCGCGGCGGCATCGCCGTGGTCATGATTCCGGAGGAAAACCGCAAGGACCTGGTGGAGATCCCCGACAACATCAAGGGCAAGCTCGATATCCGCCCGGTACGCTGGATCGACGAAGTGCTGGAAATCGCGCTCACGGCGCGGCCCGTGCCCCGCGTAGTGCCGCCGGCGGAAGCCGTGGTCGTCAAGCCGGGGCGTCGCGGCAAGCCGCGCGCGCCCAAGGCCGTGCAGGCGCACTGAGCCGCGCGGCATTCAGCGCTTGGCGTGGTCCCTCACCTCCGGTAGCCCCTCGAAGTCCGACTCCTGGGTCCAGAGTGGCGCACCGTGCCGAACGATTCCGCCAGTGACCCGGCTGCGCGATGCCAGCGTCTGGTGCGTGGCTTTTCGCTGGGACGGAAATTGGGTCGCTGGCTTTGGGGGGGTCAATCCCTTAGAATGCGCCGCCTTTTGGAGAGGGGGCTGGTCCCTCTCGACGCGCTGAAATACGGGTGCTTAGCTCAGCTGGTAGAGCGTCGCCCTTACAAGGCGAATGTCGTGGGTTCGATCCCCTCAGCACCCACCACTCACTGCGGAGCGGTAGTTCAGTTGGTTAGAATACCGGCCTGTCACGCCGGGGGTCGCGGGTT
>DATFUG010000284.1:0-5489 GCA_035261025.1 Steroidobacteraceae bacterium
AACGGCATCACCATTCTCCATGCCGGCGACCTGGCGGAAAAAATCTGGCCGTTGCCCTGCCGCAGGATCAATGGCGTGGGGCCGAAGGCCAGCGAGCGGCTCGAGCAGCTCGGCATACACACCATCGGCGAGCTGGCGCAATGCGAACGCAGCTGGCTGGTGGGTCATTTCGGCCCGCACCACGGCGGCTGGCTGCTCGAGACCGCCTGGGGTCGCGACGAGCGCGACATCGTCACCTCGAGCGAACCGGTCTCGATGAGCTGCGAGACGACCTTTGAGCGCGATCTGCACGCCGTGCGTGATCGCTCTGAACTCAGCGCGGTATTCACCTCGCTGTGCGAGCGGCTGGCCGCCGACCTGCAGCGGCACGGTTACGCCGGGCGCACCATCGCCATCAAGTTGCGCTACGACAATTTCCGCTCGGTCACGCGCGCGCGCACTCTCGATTTCCACACGGCCGATGCGGTCGTGATCCGCCGCACCGCGGGGCTGTGCCTGAAGCGTGCACCGCTCGATCGGCGGCTGCGGCTGCTCGGAGTGCGGGTCGGCAGTCTCGTCACGGCCGGCCTGGCGCGCTCGCCCGCGCCCGCCCCTCCGGATTCACTCGAGTTGTTCTGATTGGCCTATGATGGCTCCGATGGATACGCCGCCTGACCTGCACGCTGCGCTCGCGCGGCTGCACGCCGAACTGAACTCGGCACCGCAGCTTGATGCAAAGTCGCGCCGCCTGCTGCTGGAAATCGCCGCAGATATCGAACGCCTGAGCGGACGCACGGACGCTGCGCCGCACAATTCACGGCTGGAATCGATGGCCGTGGGCTTCGAGGCCGGGCACCCGGCGCTCGCCGCGAGCCTGCGTGGGATCGTCGACGCGCTGACGCGCATCGGGGCCTAGGCGGCCCGCCGGCGCGCCAGATGGCGTTGCACGAACAGAAAGAACAGCGGCACGAAGAACACGCCGAACACGGTGGCGGCCAGCATGCCGCCGAACACGCCCGTACCGATGGCGATGCGCCCGGCGGCGCCCGCGCCGCGGCTGAGCACCAGCGGCATCACCCCGAGCATGAAGGACAGTGAGGTCATCAGTATCGGCCGCAGGCGGATCCGTACCGCCTGCAGCACCGCCGAAACCAGGTCCGCTCCGGCCTCATGCAACGTCTTGGCGAATTCGACAATCAGGATGGCGTTCTTCGCCGACAGGCCGACAGTCGTCAGCAGTCCGACCTGAAAGTACACATCGTTCGACAGTCCGCGGGTCCAGGCCGCGAGCAGTGCGCCGATGACCCCGAGCGGCACGATCAGCATCACCGAGAAGGGCAGCGACCAGCTCTCATAGAGCGCCGCCAGGCACAGGAATACGAACAGGACCGAGATCGCGTACAGGGCCGGCGCCTGTGCACCGGACAGTTTCTCCTGGAACGACAGGCCGGACCATTCGTAGCCGATGCCGTTCGGCAACTTGGCCATCAGCTGCTCCATCGCCTGCAGCGCCGTGCCGGAGCTGATTCGCTCAGCCGGTTCACCCACGATCTCGATGGAGGAGGCGCCGTTGTAGCGCTCGAGGCTCCGGGTGCTCGTGGTCCAGCTGCCGGATGCGAAGGACGACATCGGCACCATTTCGCTTCTTGAATTGCGCACGAACCAGTTGCCGATGTCCGCAGGCTGCATGCGGTAGGGCGCGTCGGACTGGATGTAGACTTTCTTCACGCGCCCCCGGTCGATGAAGTCATTGACGTAGATGCCGCCGACCGCGCTGCTGAGCGTGTCGTTGACGTCGGCGATCGACAGGCCGAGCGCGCTGGCCTTGGCCCGATCGATCTCCAGATGAAACTCGGTCTGGTCCGCCAGGCTGTTGATGCGCACCCGCGCCAGGCGCTTGTCCTGCGCGGCCAGCTCGAGCAGCCGATCGCGCGCGCTCGTCAGGACCTCGCGGCCGACGCCGCCGGTGTCCTTGAGCTGCAGATCGAAGCCGCTGGAGGTGCCGAGGCCGCGGATGATCGGCGGTCCCTGCACGAAGATGCTCGCGTCGCGGATCGCACCGGCGGAGCCCATCGCCCGCTTCGCGACCATCGGCGCGGCCTTCGCCGCCGAGCGGCGCTCACTCCAGTCGCGCAGGCGTACGAAGGTCATGCCGGCGTTCTGGCCGTTGCCATTGAAGTTGCGGCCGGCGACCGACAGGACCGCCTCGACCGAGTCGCGGTCGGCGCGGATCAGCTGCTCGAGCTGCCGCTGCACCTCGACGGTACGTTCGAGCGTGGCGCCGGCGGGCAGCTGGATCAGCGCAAACAGCGCGCCCTGGTCCTCTTCGGGCAGGAAGGCGGTCGGCAGCGTCACGTACATCAGGGCGAGCAGTCCCAGCAACGCCAGGTACACGAGCATGCCGCGGTTCTCGTACGGCAGCAGCCGGCGCACGATTGCCTGGTAGCGAACGCTCAGACGGGCGAAACCGTGCTCGAAGCGGGCCAGCAGCCCGCTGCCGTGAGCCGGGCCGATATCGGCCGGACGGAGAATGCTGGCGCACAGGGCCGGGGTCAGCGTCATCGCCACGAACACGGACAGCGTCATCGCCGAGACCAGGGTGATGGAAAACTGGCGGTAGATCACGCCAGTGGAGCCGCCGAAGAAGGCCATCGGCACCAGCACCGCCGCCAGCACCAGCGCAATGCCGAGCAGCGCGCCGGTGATCTGGTCCATCGACCGGCGTGTGGCCTCGCGCGCGCCCAATTTTTCCTCGCGCATGATGCGCTCGACGTTCTCCACCACCACGATCGCGTCGTCGACGAGCAGTCCGATCGCCAGCACCATGCCGAACATGGTCAGCGTGTTGATGGAATAACCCAGTACCGCGAGTATGCCGAAGGTGCCGAGCAGGACCACCGGTACGGCGATGGTGGGTATGAGCGTGGCGCGCACATTGTGCAGGAACAAAAACATGATCAGCACGACCAGCGCCACCGCCTCGAACAGGGTCTTGGCGACCTCCACGATGGAGAGGCGCACGAAAATCGAGCTGTCGTAGCCCAGCAGGTAATGCAGGCTGGGTGGGAAGCTGCGCGACAGCTGGGCCAGGCGCGCCTTGACCGCATCAGCCGTTTCCAGCGCATTGGCGCCCGAGGCCAGCGCGACCGCCACTCCCACGGAGTCCCTGCCATTGGTGTGCAAGGAGACGTCGTAGCTGTCGGCGCCCAGCTCGACCCGGGCGACGTCACCCAAGTGCACGGTCGAGCCGTCGGGATTGACGCGCAGGACAATGTCGCGAAACTGCTGCGGTGTGTTGAGTTTGCTTTGCGAGGTGATGATCGCGTTGAGCTGCTGCCCGGCGATGGCCGGCAGTCCACCGAGTTGCCCGGCTGCGACCTGCGTGTTCTGGGCGTTGAGCGCCGCGCTGATGTCGGAGGGGATCAGGCGGTACTGATTGAGCTTGTAGGGGTCGAGCCAGATGCGCATGGCGTAGCCCGAGCCGAACATCTGCACCGTGCCCACGCCGTTCACGCGGCTGATCGGGTCGATCAGGTTCGAGGCCACGTAGTCGCCGACGTCGTCGCGCGCCATGGAGCCGTCAGCCGAGAAGAAACCGCCGAACAGCAGGTAGCCGTTGGTGCTCTTGGTGACCGTCACGCCCTGCGCCTGCACCGGCAGCGGGAGCCGTCGCAGCGCCTGCTGGAGCTTGTTCTGCACCTGCACCTGCGCAACATCCGGATCGGTGCCCGCCTCGAAGGTCAGGGAAGTGCTGGCGGTGCCCTGCGAGCTGCTGGAGGAGGACAGGTACATCAGGTGATCGATTCCCGTCATCGCCTGCTCGATCACCTGGGTGACCGAGTCCTCCAGCGCGCGCGCCGAGGCGCCGGGATACGTGGCGCTGATCTGCACCGTCGTTGGCGCGATGTTCGGGTACTGCTCGATGGGCAGCTCGCGGATCGCCAGCGCCCCGGCCGCCATGATGATGATGGCAATGACCCACGCAAAGATCGGCCGGTCGATGAAAAAGCGCGCCATCCTGAGCGGTCTCTAGCCCTGCGCCGCAGTCGGCAGGCTGATGACGACCGGTCTGACGGCGGCACCCACGCGCGCCTTCTGCTGGCCCTGCACGATCACGCGATCGCCGCTGCTGAGGCCGGAGCTGACACGCCACAGATTACCGCCCGCGGCTTCCACGCTCAGCAAGCGCTGCTCGACTCTGTCATCCGCGCCGACGACCAGCGCGATGGCACCGCCGCGGGTGTCGCGGCTCACGGCCTGCTGTGGCAGGAGCAATGCGCTCTCATCGGTCGCCTGGTCCAGCTGCGCGCGCACGAACATGCCGGGCAACAGCGTGCCATCGGGGTTTGGAAACACGGCGCGCAGCGTGATCGCACCCGTGCTCTCGCTGACCGTGACGCCGGTAAATTCGAGGCGCCCCTCGCGACCATAGAGGCTTCCATCCTCCAGCAGCAGCTGTACGCGTGCGCCCCGCTCGTCACTGCGCTTGAGCTTGCCGGCGGCAAACTGCTGCCGGAGCCGCAGCACGTCCGCGGCGGCCTGCGCCAGGTCGACGTACATGGGGTCGTACTGCTGCACTGTCGTCAGCGCATTGTCCTGGTTGGCGGTGACCAGCGCGCCCTCGGTATACGCGGAGGTGCCCGTGCGGCCCTCGATCGGCGCGACGATGCGCGTGTAGCCCAGATTGATCTGCGCCGTCTCGACCGCGGCGCGGGCCGTCGCCTGGTCGGCTTCCGCCTGCCGCATATTGGCCGTGACGTCGTCGCGGTCCTGCTGGCTGACATCGCCGCTGAGCGCGAGCTGCTGATAGCGTTCGTACTTCTGGCGCGTCGTCAGCGCATTGGCGTCGGCCTTGGCGAGCGCGGCCCGCGCACTGTCGGCCGCGGCCTGGTAGGGAGCCGGGTCGAGCTGGTAGAGCGGCTGGCCCGCCGCGACCACGGCGCCTTCCGTGTACAGGCGCTTCTTGATGATGCCGCTCACTTGCGGGCGCACCTGCGCAATCCGATAGGCGACCGTACGTCCGGGGAGCTGCGTGGAGATTGAGGCGCGCTGCGGCTGCAGGACGATGACGCCGACTTCCGGAGGCAGGTTGGCGGCGCCTTCCTTGCTCGAGGCACCGCACCCTGCTGCGAGCGTCGCGCTGAGCGTCAGAATGAAGGCGCGCAACAGGCGCAGCTGGATCATCGGTTGACTCCCTGGATCAAGGCGGGCCGGCGCTCGAGCGCTACCGGAAGGGCGCGACGGTCATGGCCGGATCGATCATCGCGGCCCAGGCCAGCATGCCGCCTTCGAGGTCGGTGAGCTCCGCCCGTCCGGCGCGCGCTGCCAGTGTGCAGGCCGCCTGGCTGCGGTTGCCGCTGCGGCACACAAACACCACGGAAGCATGCGCTGGAATCTCCCCCAGGCGTTCTGACAGGTCGGCGAGCGGAATGTTCATCGCCCCCGGCAGGTGGCCGGCAGAAAATTCGCGCGGTTCGCGCACATCCACGATGGCGACGGCCGCAGCGGCC
>DATFUG010000285.1:0-5651 GCA_035261025.1 Steroidobacteraceae bacterium
TCGCCGGCACGATGACCGGAATCGCCCCGGCCGCATCCAGCGCCGCCGTGACGTACTTTTCCGCCGCCAGGTGGTAGGCCTGTGGCCCAAGCAGGCGTCGGTCGGCGGGTATTCCGATCAATGGGCGTTTGGCAGACATGAGAGCGGCTCCGGCTGACCGCGCGGGCGCGGGCGGTGAGCCGACGGGAAGCTGAACAAGCCATTAGACCATAGGCGAGGAGGCCGGAGCCCGGCCAAATGGCAGTTCTGCGGGCCCTCAGGCAGCGTCTGATGGCGTCTAATTGCATGTTTTATAAGGTTTTATTGTCGCCAGCAGCCGGTGCGGGTATCCTTGCGCGATGCCGCAACCCCTTGCCAGTTACCCCGAAAGCTACTACAGCGCGACGGCGGCCCTCCCGGCCCCCGCCCCGCCCCTGGCCACCGTCATTACGGCGGATGTGTGCATTGTGGGCGCCGGGATGGCGGGCTGCTCCGCGGCCCTTGAGCTGGCTGAAAAGGGCTTCAGGGTGGTGTTGGTGGAGGCGCAGCGGGCGGGCTGGGGCGCCTCCGGACGCAATGGCGGTCAGGTGCTCCCCGGTGTCTCCAAGGGCCAGGCGGCGCTCGAGCGCCTCATCGGGCCGGCCGATGCGCGTGCCATCTGGGACATCACGGTCGAGGGTCTGCGCCTGCTTCGCCAGCGCATTGCCCGCTACGCCATCGACTGCGACTGGGTCGACGGCCACATGCAGGTGGCCAACAAGTCCCGACAGATCGCGGAGCTCGCCACCGAACAGGCGGCGCTCGAAAAACTCGGATACCGCGGCACCCGCCTGATCGCGCAAAGCGAACTGAACGATCTTCTGGCCACACGACGCTACCGGGGTGCGCTCTACGATCCGGGCAGCGGCCACCTGCACCCCTTGCGCTACACACTCGGGCTGGCGCGCGCCGCGCAAAGCGCCGGCGCCGTGCTGTATGAGGGGACGCGCGCCACCGGCTACAGCGCTACGGGCAGCACGGTGCATGTGCGTACGGAGAGCTCCGGCGTCAGTGGCGAAGTGCGCTGCCAGCACCTGCTGCTCGCGGGCAACGCCTATCTGGGATCACTCGCGCCGGCGCTGGCGCGCAAGATCATGGCGGTCGGAACCTACATCATCGCCACCGAGCCGCTCGGCGAGGCGCGCGCGCGCGCACTGATCGGCAACAATGCGGCCGTCTCCGACCTGAACTGGATCATCGATTATTTCCGCCGCTCCGCGGATCACCGCCTGCTGTTCGGCGGCCGCGTGAGTTACTCCGGCATCGAACGCTTCGAAGTCGTGGCGGCAACGCGCGCGCGCATGCTGCGCGTGTATCCGCAACTCGCGGAAACCCGCGTCGAGTATCACTGGGGCGGATACGTCGACATCACCATGAACCGTGCGCCCGACTTCGGGCGCCTGGAGTCCAATGTGTGGTATCTGCAGGGCTTTTCCGGGCATGGGGTCGCGCTGACCGGCATCGCCGGCGTACTGGCTGCCGAGGCCATCGCCGGCAGCGCCGGAAGATTCGATCTGTTCGCGCGCATTGCGCACCGCGATTTTCCGGGCGGTGCACTGCTGCGCCGCCCGGCCCTGGTGCTGGCGATGCTGTGGTTCCGGCTGCGTGACCTGCTTTAGACGCTAAAGACCCGACCTAGAAGCGCCAGGCCACCCCGATCGAGGCTTGATCGACGTGGTAGTCGAAGCCGAGGTCGTTGCCACTCGCCAGGCGCGTCCATTCGACATTGAGGCGCGTGCCGCCATACAGGTCGAAATCCATCCCCACTCCGTAAGATAAGCTGGTGTCATGCGTTTCGCCGATGCCAAAGTCGCGCTTCAGATCGACGCCGGCTATGCCGCCCAGGCCATACAGCGAAAATCCCGGCGAGAGGGGCAGCGAGCCCTTCAGGTACCCCGCAAAGAACGAGTCCAGGTCCACTCCATAGCCGTTCGTATCGGCACGAGCGAACCCGGCGCCGATGCGTCCCTCGATCGAGAGATTGGGGCTGAGCGAGGCGCCGATGGTCAGTACGCCGTCGGCCGGCGTGATCGTGTCCAGACCGTCCTCGCTGTAACGGAGCTGCCCCAGGCTCAATCCGACGTAAGCGCCGGAGCCGTAGCCGCGGCCATACTCACCGCGTGGACCCCCGTCGTACGCGGCCGCACCGCCCGCCGCACCCAGCGCCGTTGTGGCGCCCAATGCCAGTATCCAGTTTTTCATAACGGCCTCGTGGAGTGTGAAATACCGGGCCGCAGTTTCAGGGCGATGCGCTGAACCGGATCTGAACCGCCCGGTTCATCTGCCGTTCAGGTTTCCGTGGGGCGCCCTCCTCGTGGACCAGTGCACAAAACCGCGCCCGGGCGGTTGCCCGGTGCGCGGACCTGGACTATAGGTACGGGCAGTGACCGGAGGCGCCATGCGCAACTTCTTTATTGCCCTGCTGACCGTGCTTTCCCTGAGCGCCTGCGGACTGGCGGAGACCGCCGCGACCGGCGCCACCGCCGCTTCCAGTGCGGCGCAACAGGCGAAGCAGGGGCAGCAGAGCGAACAACGCGTGCAGCAACAGGTCGAGGCCGCGAAGCAGGTCGCCGCCGACAAGCTGAAGAGCGCCGACGACGGCAGCTCACAATAGCGGCGGCCCGCAACGGGCTGCGCCTCGTGTAACCCCGGACAGCCCCTGCCTTAAGGCTTCGCGCGCAGCTCGTAGACGCGGTGAATGCGCGGGCTGCGCTTGAAGTCAAAGGGGATCGTGGCCGCGGAGATGTCCTTGACCTGCCAGCGCGCGGTCAGGGCCTCATCGAGCCGGAAGCGCTGGGCATTGGTCGAAAACAGCAGCAGCCCACCGGGGGCCAGCAGCCGCATGCACTGTTCGATGAGCGTGGCGTGATCACGCTGCGTATCGAGTACTCCGACCATCCGCTTGGAATTTGAAAACGTCGGTGGATCGAGAAAGATCAGGTCCCAGGCCGCGCCGGACGCCGCACCCAGCCATTCGCGGCAATCGGCCTGCAGCAGTTCATGGTGCTCGCGCGCCAGTGCATTGGCGGCGAAGTTCTGCGCGGCCCAGTCCAGGTAGCGCTCCGACAGGTCGATGCTGAGTGTGCGCGCCGCGCCGCCGGCCGCGGCGTGCACCGTGGCACTCGCGGTGTAGCAGAACAGGTTCAGAAACCTCTTTCCGGACGCGGCGGCGCGCAGCCGCTCGCGCGTGAGGCGATGATCGAGGAACAGCCCGGTATCCAGGTAGTCCGTGAAATTCACCAGCAGCCGCAGGCCCCCTTCCTCGACGGGATAGAACTGTCCCTGCCGCGCCAGCCGCTGGTACTGAGCGCTGCCACGCTGGCGCTGGCGCACCCGCAGGTGCACGTTCGCGGCCTCGATTCCGGTCACCGCCGAAAGCACGGACAGGGCCTCGGCGCGCCGCCGTGTCGCCGCGGCGGGCTCGATGCTCTCGGGCGCGGCATACTCCTGCACGTACAGATGCGCCGTGCCGCCATCGGCCTCGAGGTAGCGATCGATCGCGAAGGCGTACTCGGGCATGTCGGCGTCATACAGGCGATAACTGCTCACGCCCTGCGCGCGTGCCGTCTTGCCGAGGTGGCGCAGGTTCTTGGTCAACCGATTGGCGAACATCAGCGCGCCCGGGCTGGCCGCGACGGCCGGGTCGGGTGCGCGGGGCACGCCCGGTGCGCGCGCCGGCGCGCCCGGATCAGCCAGGTCGATGCGCAGCAGCCTGCAGGGCAAGGCGCCATTCCACAGTTCATGCGTGCGGGTCGTGCGCAAGCCCAGCTCATGCGCGCCATCCGGACTAGCAGTCAGGATGGCTGCCCGCCAGCCCGCGAAACGCTCGCGCAAAGCGGCGCCCAGTTCCCGGTGCACGGCATGCGCCGCCGGCGCATCGCCGAGGCGCTCCCCGTAGGGCGGATTGGTGCACACCAGTCCGATCGCGGCCCCGCGCGGCTGCACCTCCGTCACGGCGGCGGTCTCGAAACTCAGCAGCTCCGCCACGCCCGCCCGTTGCGCATTGAGCGCCGCATTGTGCAGCACTCCCCGGTCGCGGTCGCTCCCGCGGATGGCACTGGCGATCGCGCCGCGGGCGCGCCCGCGCGCCTCGGCCAGCAACCGCTCCCACAGCGCCGCGTCGTGTCCGCGCCAGCCGGTAAAACCCCAGTAGTCGCGCAGCAGTCCGGGAGCACGTTCGGCGGCGATCAGCGCGGCCTCGATCGGCAGCGTGCCCGACCCGCACAGCGGATCGAGAAACGCCGCGCCCGCCGCGGCCATCTCCGGCCAAGCGGCGCGCAGCAGGATGCCGGCGGCCAGATTTTCGCGCAGCGGCGCCTCCCCGCCCCGCAGGCGGTAGCCGCGCCGGTGCAGGCCCTCGCCGGCCAGATCGACGTAGAGCAGTACCCTGGGGCCACTGGCGTGCGCTACGACCCGGACCGCCGGGCGCTCCAGCGCGATGTCGGGCCGCGCCCCGCAACGCTCCCGCAATTCATCGCAGATGGCATCCTTGAGCTTGAGTGCGCCGAACTGGCTGTGCGTGATGGTCGGATGTGCGCCGGTGAACTCGCAGGCCAGCGTATCGCTCGGGCGCAGATGGACACTCCAGTCAACGCTACGGGCGCCGCTGTAGAAGGCGGCGGTGTCCGGTGCCTGGAAATCGGCCACTTCCACCAGCACGCGGCTCGCGACCCGCGACCACAGGCACGCCGCGTACCCCTGGTGCAGTTCCCCCGCGAAGCGCACCCCGGCCGTCCGCTCGGCGAGCTCCGTCACACCCAGCGTGCGCAGCTCCCGCGCCACCAGATCGGCCAGGCCCCGCGGCGCCGTGGCCATGTAGCGCAGCACAGCACCGCTCACGCCAGGTCGATCCAGGTGGTCTTCAGTTCCGTGTACTTGTCGAAGGCGTGCAGCGATTTGTCGCGCCCGCTGCCGGACTGCTTGACGCCACCGAAAGGCACGGTCAGGTCATCGGCATCGTAGCAATTGACGTACACCGTGCCCGCGCGCAGTGCGCGCGCCGCGCGGTGCGCCACCGTGATATCGCGCGTCCAGATGGCTGCCGCCAACCCGTAATCGACGTCGTTGCCGATGCGGATCGCCTCCTCGAGATCGCGAAAGCTCAAGGTGGCGAGCACCGGCCCGAAAATTTCCTCGCGCGCTATCCGCATCGAGGGCTGCACCTGGTCAAACACGGTGGGCTCGAGGTAGCACCCGCCGCTGTCCGCTCGCGTGCGCCGCCCGCCGAATACCAGGTGCGCGCCGCCTGCACGCCCGGCCTCGATGTACTCCAGCACGCGCCGCGTCTGCGTCTCATCGACCATGGCGCCCAGCTGCGTCGCCGGATCGAGCGGGTCGCCGGGCTGATACTGGCCGGCCAGCGCGCTGATCTCCGCGAGCAGTTCCTCGCGGATGCTCTCCTGCACCAGGAGCCTGGAGCCCGCGGAACACATCTCGCCCTGGTTGAAGAAAATAGCGGCGGCGGCGGCCTGGGCGGCGCGCTTCAGATCGGGATAATCCGCCATGACGATGTTCGGGCTCTTACCGCCGCATTCGAGCGAGACGCGCTTGAGATTCGATTGCGCCGCGTACTGCATGACAAGCTTGCCGGTCGCGGTGGAGCCGGTAAAGGCAATCGCATCCACCTGCATGTG
>DATFUG010000286.1:0-6536 GCA_035261025.1 Steroidobacteraceae bacterium
GCTGGTAATCGATAAGCACAGTCCGTAAAGGTGGGACCGCCTCCGGCGCCGCTTGGGCCTGCGAGGGCAGGGCGCCGCTCCCGGCCGCTATCGTCCCTTCACAAGCCCGATGAACTCGGGATCCTCGCGGAGGGGATCCAGATCGGGATCATGCTTCATCCAGGTGAAATTAACGACGACGCCGGCGTTGACCGCTTCGCGGAGTGTGTCGATGGCCTTCCTCGTTTCACCGAGCTGCGCGTACAGACAGGCGCCATTGTAGATCATCAGGGAATCTCCCGGACTCTGCTCAAGCGCCGTGGCACCCTCGGCAATGGCACGCTCCCTTTGCCCGGCCTGAAGGAGCGCGATCCCGTAGAACATCCGCGCACGTGAGTCGTCGGGGTTCTGCAGGAGGTAGTTGGGCATCATCTCCAGCAGCCGGACTGACGCGGCCTGTTTCTTCTCCATATTCCCGAGCTTGGCGTAAGACTGGCTCAGATCGGCGTGCCCCATGTAGAACCCGGGCTTGAGATCTATGACTCGCTGGAACAGCTTGACCGCCTCGGAGAAATTGCCGGAAGTGAATTGAATCCGGCCGAGCATCCAGTAGGCGATGAAATTGTCCGGATCAAGCTCGATTGCCTTCCTGCCTGATGCCTCGGCCTCGTCGTACTTTCCCCAGGTGAAGTACGACAAACCCATCGCAGCATAGGCTTCGGGGAGATTGCTGTCGTACATCAACGCCTTGAAGCTGAATTCCTGCGCCTTTTGCCGATACTGCTCCTCGCGTGAGAAATTTTGGTACATCCAGCCGTAGGCGCTGGAACAGGCTGCGTACGCGGCCGCGTAGCGCGGGTCGAGTTCGATGGCTTTCTCGAACAGCTGGATCGCGTACTCGATGCTGCGCTTGGTCATGCGGTACAGGTAGTCCTGCCCGCGCAGGTAAAGGTCGTAGGCCTGGACGTTGACCGTCTGGCGCTTGGTCAGCGACAGTTTCTCCGAAAAGCTCAGCTTCAGCTTCAGCGCCTCGACGATCTGCTTGGCAACCGTTTCCTGGATATCAAAAATATCGTCGAGTTTGCCCTTGTAGGTGTCGCCCCAGATCTGGCGGTTGGTCCCGGCGTCGACGAGTTGCACGGTGATGCGGACCGAATCCTGGAACTTGCGCACACTGCCACCGACGATGTAGCGCGCGCCCAGCTCACGCCCGATGGCTTTGAGGTCCTTTTTGGCGTCCTTGAACTGCATCGACGCCCAGCGCGAGACCAGTTCGATCTCGCTGACCAACGAAAGTCTCGCGATTAGTTCCTCGGTCAACCCATCGCTGAAGTAGCTGGCGTCGCTGTCAGAACTGATGTTGTCGAACGGCAGCACCGCGAGAGCGCCGGACTCGATCGCGGGTTCAGAGCCTTTGCCAGCCTGCGCAGGCGCCGCGGCGCCCGCCGGTCCGGCACCCACGGTCGTGGTCGGTTCGCTGCGCGGTTTGGTGATCGTCACCCCGAGGCGTTCGAGCGCACGGAGAATAGCCTGCAGGTGCTCGTCGGGATTGCCGTGGTAGTACTCGATATGCTGGATGCCCGCGAGCGGATACTTGAGGCCGGGCGGAATCTGCGTGAGTTCGAGATCGACGGGCAGGATATGACCCTTGCGCTCGCTCGCCAGCAGGACCTCCTTGGTGACGTTGTGCGAGTGGACGGCCGATTCCGACACCATCAGCAGCAGGACCTTGGCCTTGTCCAGGGCATTGACGATTTCCTCGCCCCACATGGCGGCTCCGTCGATGCTGCGCACGTCCATCCACAGCGGAACGCCGGCGGCACGGAGTTTTGCCGTCAGGGCGAGGACCTTGTCGTTGTCTTCGCGGGAATAGCTAACGAATACTTCTTCTTGGGGCATGCGCATCCTCAGGTAGCCGTGCAGGCTAGCTTATCGGCAGCCCTCTGAGAAGAACGGGTAATACCTGCCAGGCGCACGAGTTCGCGGATCGAACTCGAAGGGCGGAAGGGGAAGTCAGGCGGCTGGGCGCCGCAAGGCAGAGATTCAGCTATTGCAGGGCGATATCAATGTATAATTTAACATAATATACATTATGCGAAGTAGGCCGTGTGGTTGGCCCGCCTCACGGCCCTCGCCAACGATTGTTGGAGCGCGCTTCTAGAACTTCCAGGTTACTCCGATCGACAGGAGCTCCGGGTCACTTCCACTGGTGCTGATCCGTTCGTATTCAAGCCGAACGGCAAGTGCCGAAAACTTCAGTTGCGCGCCCGCACCGTACGCAAATTTGGTGGTCGATTCGTTCAGGGCAAAATCCGGAAACGGAAAGTTCGGGGAACAGGCGGTGTTGATGCCGTTTGCGGTGCAGACCACACTTGCGTGCACATCGGTCCGCAGGTGTGATAAGCCGACCTTCCCGTAAAGGTCGAGAAGCGGTAAAGGAAGGGGCGCGTAGAGCAATCCAGAGAGTATCGTTGCTCTCGGCACGCGGCGCTCGCTGCGGTAGTTTAGTTTTTTCAGGCACGCCCCCGTGGCGCTTCCGGCCGCTCAGGGGCTCTCCGTAGGGGCTTGCGCCATATACATCATGCGAAGTCCTATGATACTCGCCAAAGGTTCTGGACTGACCTCGGCCCCTCCCCTTTGTCGGAGGTTCCGTGCGTCGGTTGCGCCGTTGTACGATCGCAGTCGTTAGCCCGTGGGGGGGATCATGCGGATACCGACAATCTTGCTAGGGTTCTTCTTGCTAAGTGGATGCGCTGCTCCGATCCCGGGACCGTCTGTGTTCGGCGCGCCCCTGGAGCGCGGCGTGCACAGCGGCGAGAAAGACCAGATCGATTACTACGAATCTCTGTATCCGAATTGCGAAAGCGAAGGGTTTCCGGAGGTTACGGTCATCAAGGCGGCGAGCCACGGCACAGTCTCAAGCGCCCCGGGTGAAGATTATCCAAATTTCGTAAAAGATAACGTGCGGTACGACTGCAATCGGAAGCGGGTCCCGAGTACGCAGGTCTTCTATCAGTCAAACGCCAATTACCACGGGAAGGACTCGTTCACTATTGAGGTCCGATTCCCGGGCAGCCATCTCAGGACAGCGGTCTACGTCGTAGAGGTGCGGTAGCGGGAGCCTGCAGTCCCAATGCGAAATTAAGGGCGGCTGGGACGCTGCGGCTTCTTGGGGGCCGCCTCGGCCTCCCCTTCGAGCATCCGCAGCCAGGACTTCAGGTCCTCTTCGCCGATCGTGTCGGCAACGTCACGCTCCGCCAGGCGACCGAGCGTCTCACGGTAGCGGCGTTCCTGCGAACGCCCGCCGATCCGATCGAGCGCAGTCCGCCACCAGGGCGTACGCACCAGGCGTGCGGCGATCAGATCGTTTTTGTTCCGGTGGTCCATCAGCTGTTTTGATCCTCCGGGCCCGACGAAGTTCAGGCTCAGGGTAGCGCAGTCAGTGGCGCCGAACAGCTACATTTGACGTCGGCCGAGTTTTACGTGGCAACCCAGTAAATGAGCCACAATTCGTAGCCAACCAGCGACAGATACAGAAGCGCGGTGGCGACCAGAACGGGACCGGCGATGTAGCGCCTGAACACCGGTACGCGCGCCAATACCACCAGAACGGCGACGCCCCAGGAAGTCAGGGCCAGCTTGACGAAGGCGAACTGACGGCCATCGTCATTCACAAACACCTGCATCAACGGATTGATCTCGATCGCGCCGTGATCGACCAGCACGAGGGTCAGAAAGGTGTCGATGAGGGACAGCAGCAGCACCAGGAGCGCGGCGGCAAACCACTGGGGCGCGTGCCAGTCCACGAAGCCCAGGCTCCCTTGCTCCCCACGGCGCAGATCACGGCGGCGGGCGCGCCAGGCGCCGGCAAGCAACGCGTGCCAGGGTCGGGTCCGCCGCTCCTGGCCGGCCCGGCGTTCGCCGTCCGGGCGATCAAGGGCGCCGGGAAAATCTGCCACGGGAACGTCTGGGCAGCGGATTAACCCGCTGCGGCTTGCTCAGGTTTGGAATCGAAGCTCTCGAGCGCGGCCGGCATGCTGGTCGCGAAGCCCTGGACGAAATCCACGCCGAGGGCGCTCATCAGGGCCTGGCCCTCCTCGCACTCCACCAGTTTGGCCACGACGTGCACTCCGGCGACGCGGGCGGCCTGGGCGATGGCCGCGACCCGTGCCTGGCGGCCGCGATCGGCCACCAGATCCCGCGTCAGCGCGGGATCGAGCTTGACCAGGCGCACACCGGGCTGGAGCAGCAAGTCGATGCCCGCCTCGCTCAATGCAAAATTGTCGATGACCAGTCCGGTGCCAGAGTGCTCAAGCTGTGCGGCGAACTTGGCGAACTGGCGCATGTCGCGCAGGCAGGCTTCGTGCTGCACCTCAAGGGCCAGCAGGCCCTGCGGCAGACCTGCCGAGGCAATCGATTGGGCCACGAAGGCGGGGAACTTGCGATCGCTCATGGATGCGGCGGTGAGGTTGACCGAGAATTGCGTCGGCTCGCCGGACCAGATTTCACTGTGCTTGGCCAGCCAGCTCGCAAGCTCGCCCAGCACACGCCGATCGAGCGTTGCCCCCAGGCCATGGGCTTCGGCACTGCGGATCAGTTCCTGCGGGGCCACGGCTGAATCCGGCTGACCCGCGTCACGCAGCAGGATTTCGTGGCGGCGGATGCGGATTCCAGGCTGGATGGGCGTCAGACTCTGGCTGTGCAACTCGAGCTCAAAGGAGCGTACCCGGGCAGCGACTCGTTCGGTGTCGGCCGCATCGATCGCACCGCCTTCGAGAAGCGCCACCACCTGGAGGGCCTTGATCTCGGCCGTGGACGCGGACAATTCCAGCGCCGCAGGCTGCACGCCCGTGGCGAGGGTGAGGCCCCATTCGCGCACCGCACGCACCACCGGAACCGGCAGGTCGGGCGCCGAAGTCCCGTTGCCCTTCAGCCAGCGGTCATCGACCACCAGCATGGCGAATCCCAGGAACTCGTGACTCTCATCGCCGGTACGCAGCAGCACCGCCGTGCGATCACGCTGGAGCGGATGGTTCACCCGGCTGGGGGCGCCCGGACCCGCGAAGCTTTCCAGCGCCAAGCGCATCGCCTCGCGCTCCGGGGGCCCGAGGACTTCGCCGCGATGCCAGTGAATCCGGCCGGCGGCATCGTGTAGGGACACCAGCTTGGCCCACAGGAGCGGGAGCGCTGCAACAATGCGCTGGCCGCAGGTGCCGGCTTGAAGCGGCGCCCGCGCCGCCCGCGGTGCTGGGGTAACGGCAGACAGGAACATGGAGAGGAAAGTAGCGCGTCGCGGCCTGTCCGGTCTGTGACCGGGGTCTACAGATGCTTAGGAAAATGAGCTGCCGCAGCCGAAAAACAGCCATTATTGCCATTCAAAGCGGTTCAGGGCCGGGTTTTTCCGCACCCGGTCAGCCGGGAAAACGGTCCCATTTGCGACCACGTAGACGCCCGGCGGGCACAGCTGGACGGCCCCGAAAGCGAGCCCCAGATTGAAGGCCGCGTCGCTGTCGGCGAAGCGCCCGGGCTGCAGGGCGCCGGTCAGTACGATGGTCTTGCCGGGGAGCCCTACCAGCTCGCGCGCGGTTTCAACGATCGTGTCGGTGCCATGGGTGATCAGGATCTGCGTCGCCTCACAGGCCGCGACCGCTGTGCGGATCGCCTGGCGGTCCACCGCGGTCATCTCCAGGCTGTCTTTACGGAGCAGCTCCGTGACCTGGGGAAGAGTCGGCAAGCGGGCGTGGCGGAGCAACTCGAGCACCATCGGCGCACCGACCTGGTAGCCACCCTTGGCGTCAAAGTACACCTTGTCGATGGTGCCACCGGTGGTGAAGACCGCAATGCTCATGGCCTATCCGGTGCCGGTATCCACCAGTGTTTCCTCGGACGCGCCGAGATAACGCACCACCAGGTCATCCACGTTGTCATCGGTACGCGCCAGTCGCTCATCGAGCTGATCGATCACGGCCTCCGCCGTCATGTTGCCGACGCGCCCGTCCAGTTCTTCCACGGCGACGCGCAGCAGGCTGACGATCCGCACGGCGCCGATCGCGCCAAACGCATGCTGTGCCTGTGCGAGCTTCGGGTGCGAATCAGGGAGCAAATGGTTCTGCAGGGTTCCATGTGCGGCGGCGGCCCAGAATTCCACCACGATGAGCAGGACCTGCTCACGCTCGGTCAACGCCCCGGCAGGCCCGGAATCACGCTTGCGTCCGAGGGCCTCCAGCACAAAGCTGGTGATGGGGTAGATGCCGCGCCAGGTCTCAGCCATGTTTCTGTCCGATACAGGTAAAGCGAATACTATCAGAGTACTTAAGGTCGACTCTTAATGTTAAATTCATGAGCGGACGCGCCTACCCTACTGCGTCTCCCGCAGGCCCACCGGTCTTTTCCACCCGGACCCCCGCCCGTAGAGTAAAAAGTACGTTGATCATTGCATGCAGCACGCGATATTCTCGCTCTAGGTGTATGAGGCGGAAGCCTTTAGAACGGAATAACAACTAGGGCGGCAGTGCGAGGGACGCCAGGAACGTACCGCATCAGCTCGCCGATGCCGC
>DATFUG010000287.1:0-11022 GCA_035261025.1 Steroidobacteraceae bacterium
CGCGGGACGCTATGAAGATTACGCCTCCTTCGGCTCCACGACCCTGGGCAAGATTCAGGCGCGCTTGAAGTTCAACGATGCCATCGCCATACGTGCCACCGCCAGCACCGGGTTCCATGCACCCAGCCCGGGACAGTCGAATGTCGAGACCCTGAGCACGACGTTCATACCGGGAACGACGACGCAGGTGCAGATCGGCACGTATCGGGTTACCAGTGCCGCCGCCAGGCACTTCGGAGCGACGACGCTGAATCCCGATAAGTCCACCAATCTGAGCGCCGGCATCGTGTTGACGCCGATCCAGGACTTGCTCATCACTCTTGATGGCTACAGCATCGAGGTCAAGAACCGCATCGGCATTTCCCAGCAGTTCACGGTGATGCAGTCGGACATCGATGCGGAGCCCGCACTGGCGTACGTCGGGCTCAACGGTACGGCGCAGTACTTCACCAACGCCTTTGACACCAAGACCAAGGGCGTGGACCTGGTGGGCAGTTACCCGTTCCATGTGGGTGCCGGCCGCGTGCAAGCGACGCTGGCCTACAACTACAACAAGACCGAGGTGCCGCGCTACAACCCGCTCGTGATCAACGCGGCGCGGATTATCGACATCGAGCACTATGCCCCGAATGATCGCATCAACCTGAACCTGGACTACACGCTGGGCAACATTCGGGTTCTGCTGCACGAGAATTACTATGGCACCTATCGCGATCAGAATGACTATCCGGGCCAGTTGTTCTCTGCCAAGGAGACCACCGACGCGGAATTCTCATACCGGTTCGCGAATCACGTTACCGGGAGCATCGGTGGGCGCAATATTTTCAACGCCATGCCGGACGTCGTTAATGGAGTCAATCCGTTGACCGGTGGCCTGGGTGACGGCGAGCGATATCCGCGTACCGGCGGTCCGTTCGGCTACAACGGCGCATTCTGGTACGTCCGGGTGGGTGCGACGTTCTGAAGGCGTAGCGCGGTCTCACAGGCTCGAAGCGAAGCCTGACGGGGTTTCCCCGGATCCACAACCACCGGGCCAGACGGCTGGCCCGGTGGGGCTTTCAGGCGAGTCAGAGATTCCATGCTCCCCCCGGATCACGTCCTGCGCCCTGCGACACTCAGCGATCTGGGCGCACTCGAGGCGCTCATCGCCCTGTCGGCCCGCACACTGGGCACGCGGGAGTACAGCCCCGCCCAGATCGAAGGTGCACTGCGCGGCGCGTTTGGCGTCGACACGCAGCTGATTCGCGACGGTACGTACTTTGTAGTCGAGCACGCCGGCCAGCTGGTCGGATGCGGAGGCTGGAGCCTACGTCGGACGCTGTTCGGCGGCGATGCGCGCCCCGACCGCGATGCGAGCGAACTGGATCCAGCTCAGGATGCCGCGAAGATCCGGGCCTTCTTCGTGCATCCCGAGTTCGCACGCCGCGGCATCGGTGAATCCATACTCGAGCGCTGCGAGGAGGAGGCGATGGCCAAAGGCTTCACTCGCTTCGAATTGATGTCCACGCTTCCGGGCATCAGGTTTTATGCCGCGCACGGCTATAGGGGTGGAGAGCCCATCAAGTGGCCCCTGGGCGATGGCCTGACCATCGACTTCCTGCCCATGTCGAAGCGAACGCCTGACCGCCACTAGCCTCACGGGACCGCTCTTGCCGGTGCCGTCCGATCCGCCGGGTTCAGCCGCAGCGTCAACCACAACACGACGCTGACCAGGGCAAAGACCGAGCCGGACGCGAAGGTCGGCATCCAGCCGAAGCGACCGACCATGAGTCCCATGACCGGCGCGAGCAGACCGGGGAGGCTCCCGCCCGTATTGAGGACACCCGTCGCGGCCGCCGTATGCGGCCCGGCCACCAGCGTGCAGGCCTGCCAGTAGATGCAATCGGTGAATTGCGTGAAACCGAAGCACAGCGACAGGAGTCCGACCGCGACGTAGGGGTTGGGCGCGCGGGTACCGGCGAGCAGCAGGACGGCAACCAGCAGCAGACCTGCGGCCCCGGGGAGCCGGCAGCCCCAGCTGGGCCCCAGGCGTTTGCAGGCCCAATCGCACACCACCCCACCCAGGACGGCGAGCACGACCCCGGCGACAAACGGCAGGGCGTAGAGCCAGCCACTCTCCAGCATCGTGAAGCGGCGCTCCCTCACCAGGTACAGGAACAGCCACTGCGCGAAAAGGTAGAAGACGTAGTTCATGCAAAAGTAGTTGAGCGTCAGCAGCAGCACTTCGCGTTGCAGGAGAATCTTGCGCCAGGCTTGCAGGGTGCCCCGCTCCCGGCTGACCGGCACGCGATTGGCTTCGATGATCTCGAGCTCGTCGGCCCTGACGGCGCGGTGCTCACGCGGGGTATCACGCATGTACCACCACCACCATGCGGCCACGAGGAATCCCAGGGGCGCCTGCCAGAAGAACGAGGCCCGCCACCCGAAACTCACGACCAGCACCGCCACCAGCGGTCCGATCGCCGCCTGTCCGAGCGCGAGGCCGGCGCTCGAGACCGCATTCGGGAAGGCCCAACGCAGCACCGGAAACCAGTTGGCGATGGCCCCGGCCATCACGGGGAACAAGGGGGCGTTGGTCGCTCCCATCAGGAATCGTGTGACGACGAGTGCCAGCATGGCACCGCCCGCTGAAGCCGCCATGACATGCGGCACGCAGCCGGTCAGGAGCGTCAGCACACTCCAGGAGATCGCTATGAAGGTCAGTGCGCGACGCGGCCCGAGCCAGTCCCCGAAGAGGCCGCCGGGAACCTGAAAGATGGCGTAGGACAGATTGAAGCTCCCCAGGATCCAGCCGACGTCCTGCGTGGAGAAGTGGAATTCCTCCTGGATGCTCGCGATCGCCACCGACAGATTGTTGCGCAGCAGGTAGTTGACGAAGGTCAGCAGGAACAACAGCGCCAGAATGCGCAGGCGTACGGGAACCGCGGGCATGGAGCGGATCAAGGCCGCGGCTTGACCGGTAACTTGAACGGGATCCCGCCCTTGATCACGACATTCACCTGCTGCAGACGGGCGACGTCCTTGAGCGGATCACCCCCGACCGCAATCAGATCGCCAAACAGACCGGGCGCCAGGCGGCCCACCTTGTCATCCCAGCCCATGTAATGCGCCGAATTGGAGGTGGCTGCCTTGATCGCCTGCATCGGCGTCATGCCGCGCGCCACCATGATCGGAAACTGACGGGCATTCAGGCCGTGCGGGTAGACCGACGCGTCGGTACCGAAGACCATGGGAACTCCGGCGGCGAGAGCATGCGTGAATCCCTGGCGCTGAACCTCGGTGGTTTCGATGTTCTTGCGCAGGAACTCTGCCGGCCAGTGTTGCCGCCGCCCTTCGGTATCGATGTAATTGCCGTTGTAGACATCCATGGACAGGGCGACGTTGTGCGCCTTGGCGAGGGCAATGTCTTCGTCATTGATGTACGAGGCGTGTTCGATGGTGTCGGCGCCCGCCAGGATGGCTTCCTTGATGGATTGCGCGCCATGCGCATGCGCCGCAACCTTGCGACCGGCCGCGTGCGCCACCGCCACGACGGCCGCGATTTCGTCCTGGCTCATTTCCGGCGCGGCGGGTACACCGCCGTAGGCCAGGACGGCGCCGGAGGCGATCACTTTCAGAAGGTCTGCGCCGCCGTCGATGGCCAGCTGCGCCTTGGCCCTGAACTCCTCGACGCTGTGGGCCACACCCATGCGCACGCTGGCGGGGATGTCGTTTTCCGGCACGCCGGGGATCACAAGGTCCCCGCCACCGCCCGGTATCGTCAGGTAGTAACCCACGATCTGCATGCGTGGGCCGATCGCCTTGCCCTGATTGATCGCATCACGCAGATCCCGATCCGACCACCCGATATAGGTGCCGACGTTGCGGACTGTGGTGAAGCCGGCGGCCAGCGTGACGGCGGCATTCTCTTCGCTGATCTTCAGCTGCTCTTCGCGGCTGCGCGTATAGAAGACCCGCAGATCGGCCGTATCGGTCGGCCGGTCGGTCAGGTGGGTGTGCATATCGATCAGCCCGGGCAGGCAGGTGTAGGCGCCCAGGTCGAGAAACGGCAGCTCACTGGAAAGGTGCAGGCCGTCCTGGAGCGATTCAACCCGCCCGTTGCGTATCGTCACCGTGACATCGCGGCGCGCGACGTCGGCCGTGCCATCGATCAGCGCCCCGCAATGCACGGCGACTGACCCGGTGTCGGGCGTCAACGGTGCCTGTCCGAGCAGATAGCTCGCGCCGGAAGCGGTGGTGGAGCTCAGGCCCAGCATCGTGGCGAGGGCGGCCAGCAGGCGCGTCTTCATGTCATTCTCCGTGTGCGATCTTTCAGGATCATTTGGGCCGCATTATGGCCCGGAGCGCCCGTGACGCCACCTCCCGGGTGGGTGCCGGCGCCACACAGGTACAGGCCGCGGAGTGGTGTGCGGTACTGGCTGCACTCGGGCAACGGGCGCATGTGAAACATCTGTGCCAGCGACAGATCGCCGTGAAAGATATTGCCCTCGGTGATGCCGAAGCGGGTCTCCAGATCCAGGGGCGTGAGTACGCAGCGCGCCACGACGCTGGACTGCATGTTCGGCGCGTAGCGCCCGATGATGCGCGTCACCTGATCGCCGAGGCGTTCGCGCCACTGATCCCAGCTGCCCACCGCGGGCTGCCAGGGCAGGTACTGCACAAAACAGGTCAGCATATGGCGCCCCGCCGGGGCGAGGGTCGCATCGACATTGCTGGCGAGCACACAATCGACCCACAGCGCTTCGCTGATCTCCCCGCGCTGCGCCGCGTGGTAGCAGTCCTCGGCGCCCTGCACCGTGGGTACGAGGGTGAAGAAGGAGCGCTCAGGCGCCGATCGATCGGCGGGCATGCCCGTGACACGCGGCTCCTCGGCCAGCACGTAGTTGACCTTTGCGCAGGGGCCGGCCATGTGAATCGCGGCCACGCGGCGACGAAACTCGCCGTCCAGGTCCGTCGGCGCCAGCAGCCCGAGGAAGGTGCGCTTCGGATCGGCATTGGAGACAATGATCGGCGCGTCGAGCGATTCGCCGGATTCGAGCGTGACCCCCTGCACCCGGCCACCGAGCTGGTTGATCTGGCGCACGAGCGCCTGCGTCCGGATTTCCACGCCCAGGTCATGACAGGCGCGGCCCATGGCCTGGGTGATCGCTCCCATCCCGCCGATGACATGCCCCTGGAAGCCCGGCAGCCGCGATTCGCCGCCCGTCAGCATGTGAAAGATCAGCCCCATCGACGTGCCTGCCTGGCAGGGGCCGCCGTGCTTGCCGTAGACGCTGTTGGCGAGGATCAGGCGCTTGAGTTTCTCCGAGCTGAAGCGGTGCTCGAGATACTCGGCCAGCGATCCGGTCAGCAAACTCGTCAGCGCGGCCATATCCGCGCCGCTGAGGCGGCGCATCCGCTTCATCAGGCGCAGCCCCTGCCACGTCTTGCGCCAACCGCTGGCCTGCATGTCGGGGGGCGCTTCCATGAAAAAAGGCTCGAGGTAATGTGAGAGGTGGTGCAGCTCGCGCTCGGCGGCAAAGAAAGCGTCGATGTCCTGCGGTGCGATCCGTTCCAGTTCGCTGCGCATGCGCACCGGATCGCTCCACCAGGCCGCGACCGTGGTGTCCTCGAAGGCGACCTGCACGCTGGGATCGCAGGCGATCATTTTCAAGCCGTAAAAGGCGAGTTTCAGGTCGCGTATCACCTCCGGGCGCAGCATGCTCGCGATATACGAGGCGGTCGAAACGCGACACCCTGGTGCCCGCACCGGGTCCACCTCTTCAGTGACGGCGCAGCCTCCGATGATCGCGCGCCGCTCGAGCACGAGCACGCGAAGGCCGCCACGCGCCAGGTAGGCCGCCGCAGTCAGACCGTTGTGTCCCGCACCGACTACGATGGCGTCAAAGCGCAAGGGGCCGTCCTTGGTTGCCGATGAATTCTATATAGACGGGCCCGGAAGTATCGCCGAGCCATCGAAGAAGCGCTGCAGACGCAGCGCATGCAGCGGCACGGCGGGCAGAGCGCCCCGCACCAGGTCCGCGATCACGGCGCCGGCACCCGGTCCGATGCCGAAGCCGTGGCCGCTGAAACCCGTGGCGACATAGAGGCCCGGCACCTGCTCAACTCCTGAGAGGATCGGCAGCACGTCGGGCGAACTTTCGATCATTCCGGCCCAGGTTTCGGCAAAGGGCGCCTCGCTGATCTCCGGGAAGCAAGACCTGAGTCCGGCGCGAATCTTTCCCAGCACCGCGCAGTCCGGTGCAGGATTCAGGATGCGTTCGCGCTCGAACGGGGAGGGTCGTGACAGGTCCCAGTGCCGGCTCTGGCGCAGCGCGGTCAGGAACTCCCTGCCCAGCCGGAGCCGGACCGTACTGCGCTCCTGTTTCAGGGACGGCCAGAACTGGCGTGCGTAGCTTAGGCTTGCGGGCACCAGTGAATGCACCAGCAGGCTTCCGTGCGCCACCGTGTAGCCGCCATCGGCGCGGCGGCGGATGGCGACGCGGTTGGAGTAGGCCTCGCCCTCCAGAATCTTGCGGGTAGGGGCCAGGCGCGCGACCGTGCCCTTGACCGTCAGCTGTGGCACATCGATGCCGAAAGAGCCGCACAGCAGGTTGCTCCAGGCACCGGCGGCGCAAACGAGCGCCTCGGTGCGAATAACGCCGTGCTCGGTGACCACGCCGTGCACCTGGCCGGCGCTGCGTTCGATCCCGCGCACGGCGCATTGCGTAAAAATCTGCGCGCCCGCGCGAGCCGCTCCGCGGGCCAGAGCCGGTGCCACCCGATTGGGTTCTGCCCGGCCGTCACTCGCGGTATACAACGCGCCGAGCCAGCGACCTTCCGGCGCGTGGAGTACCGAACCGAGTTGCGCCGTGCTCAGCAGGCGCGAGCCGAGCTGATGGTGGACCGCGGTGGCCAGCCAGGCTTCGAAGTGGGCCAGATCTGCGGCGGATTCCGCCAGGTACAGGCATCCACCCTGCGTGAAGCCCACATCCTCGCCGAGTTCCGCGGCAAGGCCACGCCATATTTGCATGCTGTGCATCATCAGGGGCAACTCGCGCGCATCGCGTCCCTGCTGGCGCACCCAGCCCCAGTTGCGACCTGACTGTTCGCCCGCGATCCTTCCTTTCTCGCACAGCACGACCGACACGCCCGCGCGCGCAAGGTGGTACGCGGCCGAAACCCCCACGATGCCGCCGCCCACGACCAGTACGGCGCAGCGGCCGGGCAGGGCCCCGCGGGTGCCGTACGCCCAGTCGTCATGAGTGGCCTGCGAGACCTGTCTTTCGCCGGCCGCTTCGGGCTCAGTCATGTCCGGTGCCGGCCTGTTTCAGGAATCGATCGTACCAGCCGATGTAACGCATGATGCGATCGATCCTGAAGCTCGGCCGGTCGAGCCCGTGGTATGCGCCGGGATAGACGATCAGCTGGGTGGGGACGTGCAATCGCCGCAACGCCTCGTACATCTGTTCGCCGCCCAGCAGCGGTACATTGCTGTCGGCCTCGCAGCCCAGGAAGAGCGTGGGTGTCGTGATGCGATCGGCGTGCAGGAAGGGCGAAGATCGCTCGATCCACAGGGCCGTGTTTTGCCACGGCAGCCCCAGTTCGAGCTCCCATTCGCGCACATACTGATCGGTGCCGTATCCGGCCAGCATGTTGCCTTCTCCGGCGCCACTGGTTGCGGCGCGGAAGCGATGGTCGGTGACGATGACATAGTTCGTCAGGAGCGATCCGTAGCTCCAGCCACCGATGCCCAGGCGCTTCGGGTCCGCGATGTGATGCGCGACGGCGTAGTCCATGGCGGCCAGCACGTCGGGTACATCGACCTCACCCCATTTGCCAAACAGCAGTTTCTGGAAGGCATAGCCGCGGCCGGTGCTGCCGCGCGGATCCGGGGCCAGCACGGCATAGCCGGCGGCCCGGAAGAGTTGCCAATCGAAATCGAATTCATACTGGTGCTGTTCGTTGGGTCCGCCATGGAGGCGCACCACGGTGGGCCATCCGGACGGCGGGGCCGGACCTGCGGGTGTGAGCAGCAGTGCGCTGATGCCCAGCCCGTCGGGGCTCCTGAATTCAAGGGTCTCAAAAGAGCCGAGCTCGACTTGCGACAGCCACTGGGCGTTGTGGTCGGTCAGCGCGCGCAGCTTGCCCTGGTCCAGCGCGTAGATCTCGGGCGGCTGATTCCCCCTGCCCATGCTCAGCACGGTGTGGCCGTTCGCCCCGACGTCAAATTCAGTCACCACGTAACCGGCGGGGCTCAGGCGTTCAAACTTCCCATCCGAGAGGCGCAGGCGCGCCAGCACCATGCTGTGATGGTCCTCCAGCCGGAAATAGATGTAGCGCCCGTCGCGCGAAAATTTCTCGTCGAGGCAGTTGCGATCGAGTGCGGCGGCTGGGGTGGATTCCAGATTGCCCGCGACGTTGGCGAGTCCCACCTGCACCAGCGCATACCAGGCATCTTCAGGTCTCCCACCGGCCTCGTAGGTCAGCTGCTGGCCGTCGGGGCTGAACTGCGGCGTTCGATTGCTCCATTCGTCGTCCGGGTCGCCCTCGGTGCCGGGATTCCGCGTGACCTGCAGCGCGGCCGCGCCGGGCTGCGCCGGAATCACATAGACATCCCAGTCGTTGGTTTCGTCCGGATCGGTGCCCCGTTTGGTGAGGAACGCGATCTGCCTGCCATCCGGTGACCAGACGGGCTGCAGTTCATTGTAGAGACCCGTGGTGAGCGCACTCACTGCACCATTGTCCAGATCCATCAGGTACAGGTGCGCGCGCTCATGGCCGAGGAACCCGTAACCGTCCGCCCTAAACTGCAATCGATCCACCACAATGGGCGCTGGCCGGTCCGGGTCTGGTGCAGGGCGAGCGGCTTCCTGCGCGGAGAAGGCCAGATGTTTGCCATCGGGAGCCAGTGCAAAGGTGCTGATCGTTCCTTCAAAGTGGCTGAGCTGCCGCGCCTCGCCGCCGGGCAGGCCGATGAGCCAGATCTGCGCCTCCAACTTGCCATCCAGCGGATCGCGCAGGAAGGCCAGCATTCGGCCGTCGGCGCTGAAATGCGGGCTGCGATCGTTGGCCGGCGAGCTCGTCAGCCGGATGTGCTGGCGGCCGTCGAAACTCACCAGCCAGATATCGCCGTCGTCGCGGTCCGTCGCCCGGTTCGGCGTGCTCAGGACATAGGCGACCCAACGGCCGTCCGGAGACAGTTCCATTTCGCTGACGCTCTGGAGCCGGTAGTAGTCGTCGGGCTGCAAAGGGCGGAGCGGCGTGGCGCCGTGCGCCGGGCTGTGCAGCAGCAGTCCGAGCGCACACAGCAGGGGCAGCCAGAGCATCGCGCGCGTGGTTCGCATTAGTTCTTTCGCCCCATTACCATAGCGGCCGCGGGCGTTCATGGCCGCGCCTGTACTCTATAAGGGAGCGTTTGTGACGACCCGGGCAGCATCGCCGATATCCGGACTCGAGGCAACACTGCCCACGGACTGGTACCGGCGCGAAGACGTCTTTGCGCTCGAGCGCGAGCACATCTTCCTGTCCGAGTGGTTTTGTGTAGCGCGTGATGAACAGTTACCTAAGCCGGGCGATTCTTCTGTCGTTGCGGTGGCCGGCCAGAGCATCCTGCTGGTACGCAATCGCGAGGGCAGGGTGCGCGCCTTCTACAACGTCTGCCGTCATCGCGGTGCGCGGCTGTGCGCCCCCCGGGACAATGCCGAAGGCGGGGCCGTGCCGCTGCGCGGCGGGGTGATGCCGGGCGGCACGATTGTCTGTCCCTACCATGGGTGGACCTACAGCCTTGATGGGCAACTGCTCAAGGCGCCGCACCTGGATGCCAGCGGCGCCTTTGACCCCTCATCGGTACGCCTGTACGCGGTGGCCTGCGAGAGCTGGGGTGGATTTCTGTTCGTCAATCTCCATTCCGGAGAGGTGAGCTCCCTAAGCGCCAGCCTGGGTGGCGTGCCGCAGCGCCTGGAGCGCTACCCGCTCGAAGGGCTGCGCATCGCGAGTACGCTCAACTATGACGTGGCCGCCAACTGGAAGGTGATCTGCGAGAACTACAACGAGTGCTACCACTGTGGACCTGTGCATCCGGAGCTGTGCCGGCTGGTGCCCGCATTTCGCGAGAACGGCGGCGCCAATCTCGACTGGCAGCGCGGCATACCCCATCGCAGTGGTGCGGATACCTTCAGCCTGAGCGGCACTTCAGTGCGCCGGTCCTTCCCCGAGCTGAATGAGGACGAGCAGCAACGCCACAAGGGCGAGGTCGTGTACCCGAATCTCCTGTTGAGTATGGCGCGCGAACACGTCGCTGCCTTCCTCCTCGAGCCGCTCGGCCCGATGCGCACGCGCATCAGCTGTCATTTCCTGTTCGAGCCCTTTGAGATGGCGCAGCAGCGCTTTGATCCGTCCGAAGTGGTGGAGTTCTGGGATCTGGTGAACCGGCAGGATTGGGCCATTTGCGAGGCCGTGCAGGCGGGCATGTCGGCGCGCGTGCACGAAGCCGGCGTATTTTCACCCCTGGAGGACTTCAACCTCGACATTCGCCGCTATGTCACCGAGCGCATCGGCGCGTTTGTGTAGTTTGCCCAGGCGCACCACAGCCGCCCGCGCTCCGACGCTGCCTGGCCCCGAAGCGTTTCTGGTGCCGGGGCCCGGCCCGTATCTCTTGACGCACTCGGTCGGGGCACTGCCGCGCGCCGCCATGGGCGGCCTCTACGCAGACTTCATCCAGCCCTGGATGGAGCGGGGCGGCGATGCCTGGCCCGCGTGGCTGGGTTGCATCGACCGCTTCTGCGCCGCGCTCGCCGCGCTGCTGGGCGGGCGCGAGAGCGAATACTGCCCGCAACCCAATCTGTCGGCGGCGCTCGCCAAACTGCTGCCCGCTCTGCCCACGCCGCCGGTGGGGAAGAAGGTGTGGATCGCGGCCGAAGAAACCTTTCCCTCGCTGGGCTTCGTCATGCAGCGGACGCAGGGGCTGGGCTACGCACTGCGGCTGCTACCGCGGAGTGCCGATCCAGGCGACCTGCAGAGCTGGGACACGGCGCTGACGCC
>DATFUG010000288.1:0-3939 GCA_035261025.1 Steroidobacteraceae bacterium
TTGATCACGTGCAACTGGTCGAGATCGCAATAGACCAGGCACCGCACAATCTGTGGGCTGATGGACAGACGCCGATCAATCGCCGCCTCGAAGGCCTGGCGGTTCAACAGCCCCGTGGCTTCGTCGTAGCCCGCTTCGATAATCTCAAGAAGCCGGCCCGCAAGTTTCTCATTGAGCCGCTTCTCGCGCTGCCCGAACTTCACGCCCTCGTTGGGGCGACAGGCGACGAGCACTCCAATGACCGCTTTCCGTCGCTCTATGGGCGTAGCAACGACTCGAAACGGAATCAGGCTCTCGGCCCCCTTGAAGCGGGCTTTATTGAGCACCAATGCGGCGCCCTGGTCGCGCACGGCGGGCCACAGGTAGGTGGTGGCAAGCTCACGCAGCGCCAGGACTTGAGCGTCCGACCATCCCTCAGGCGCGACGCAGCGGTCTACGCACCATGAGGGGACCATCAGCAGACTCGCATCGCAGGGTGCCAGACGGTTGAAAGCGGCGAGCATCGAGTCGATGGGGTCGACGGCAAGATCTCCGGCATCTCCGGCATGCATTGCCTCTTCCAGCGACTTGAACTCAGCGGTCTCCGCCAGAGTGGGTGTGCCGGAATTCTTCTCGGCCACATTGAGACTTTGCCCGAGCAGTGCCAGCACCGGCGCGAGGCGTTCGCTGACGCCAGCGAGGGTGGTGCTCTTGCCGCGCGGTGGCTGGCTCGGCCATACGATCGCCAGAATGCCCGCGAGCGTGTCATTCGGTCCGCGCAACCACAGGAAGTAAACGGAATTCTTGGCCGCAACGGAGACACCCGCCTTGTCGCTGATGGCCGGTTCGCGCGATGGGTTGCCGAGAACGGCGACGGCCGCCCCGATTTTGGTGCGCGCCGCCGGATCGGAGGTCCAGATCAGATGCCACGCAGGACCGAGCACGCCGATCGCTTGAACCCGGGGAACCAGGGACTGAACGATCTCCGCGCAATGTTCAAACAGTGAAGTGTCAGCGCTCTGCACCGGCGAGCCAAGCAGCGGCACGTGCCTACGCCAGCATTCTGATTAGCCTACCCCGGAGACACACGGACTCAGTTCACAGTAAACCGCTCCTGCGCGCGCGCCCTAAATTTGACCCGGAAACACCGGCGTATGTTACTGGAGATAAGTATCGTATTTCATTGATATATAAAGACAAAAGATCGTTGAACCTGGCACGGTCGCAATGGGTGGGACGATGATCACATGCCCTGCGGGCAATCCAGTCTGCGAGCCCCCGGCCGGCCCGATACGGACCGCGACCGGCCTGGACTGCTGCATGCGGGTGTCGCGGGATCAGGGGCGATCGCCACCGTCGCTTTCCGCTTGCTCATCGCGCGGGTCGTCAACCCGCCATTCCTGCCCGTGAATTGACCCCGCGGGGCCCCGTGCGAGCGACCCCAGCCCGAACAACGGGCCGCCCGGGAAACTGCTAGTGTGCCGGCCCAAATTTGGTCGGCTGCAATGCCGGTACGACGTCAGAAGGAATCAGACGGTTTTCCGCCGCGTGCCATCTGCAACCGGAGACCACCGATGAGCATTCGAGAGGATCCCGCCTCCCCTGAGGCGATAGAGCCAGGGCGGATGCGGCGTGTATTCGATCTGCAGCGCAGCGCCTGCGATGCCGATCCCTATCCGGACCTGGCGGCACGCAAGTCCAGGTTGCGCCGTCTGGTCAGTGCGCTGCGAGGGCATCAGAACGCCATCATCGCCGCGGTGAATACCGACTTCGGCGTTCGCTCGGCAGCCGAGACGCGACTGATCGAAGTTCTGGGGCCGGTCCTGGAGGCACGGCACGCGCTCTCACACCTGCGTCGCTGGATGCGGCCGCGCCAGCGCAGCACCGAACTGCTGTTCCTCGGTAACGGCGCCTGGGTCGCCTACCAGCCCAAAGGCGTGGTGGGCATCATCGGTACGTGGAACTTTCCGGTCTACATGACGCTTGGACCGCTGATCGCGGCGCTGGCGGCCGGCAATCGCGCAATGATCAAGGGTTCCGAGTTCGCACCGCACACGACGACGCTGCTGGCGTCATTGCTCGCCGAATGCTTCGACGAGGATGAGGTGGCCGTGTTCGGGGGCGACGTGGCGGCGGCCCAGGCCTTCAACGCGTTGCCCTTCAATCATCTGGTGTTCACCGGCTCGCCCCGCGTGGGTCGCGAAGTGATGCGGGCGGCGGCCGAAAATCTCACACCGGTCACGCTCGAGCTCGGGGGCAAGTCGCCGGCGATCGTCGGCCCGGGGGCTGACTTGAATGATGCCGCCTTGCGCATCGCGCACGGCAAGGCCTTCAACGCCGGGCAAATCTGCGTGGCACCCGACTACGCGCTGGTGCCGCGCGGCAAGTCGGCCGCATTCGCCGCGGCCGTAAACGTTGCATTCGCGGGACTCTATCCAGCCGTGGGCGGCAATGTGGAGTACACCAGCCTCATCTCCGAGCGTCATGTCACGCGCATTCGCGCACTGCTCGAGGACGCGAAAACCCACGGGGCCACGGTCCTGCGCTGCGGCGACGACGCCGGCGCCGGCCGGCAGATTCCGCTCCATGTGGTGACGAATCTGAACGAACGCATGCAGCTCATGCACGAGGAGATCTTCGGACCGATCCTGCCGGTGCTCGAGTACGATCGCCTGGATGATGCGATGGCCTTTGTGCGAGCCCGGGAACGCCCGCTGTCGATGTACGCGTTTGGTCTGAGCGGCGGGGAGCGACGGCGAGTTTTGCAGCGGACCCACGCCGGGGGCGTCGCCCTGGACGACTGGGGCTGGCATGTCTTCCAGCACGATCTGCCCTTTGGCGGTACCGGCAACTCCGGCATGGGCAGCTATCACGGAGAGGAAGGCTTTCGCGAGCTCTCCCACGGCAAGGCCGTGTTCAAGCGCCGGCGCTGGTTCCCGATCAGCCTGTACTACCCACCGTACGGGAATCTGGTGCAGCGGCTGGCACTGTGGCTCTACCTTGGAAAGCGCCAGTGAGCGCCGCGGACTCTGCTGATCCGCCACGATTCGGTTGCCGAGAACTGGTAGGCTGCGCGCCCTGGGCAGGCGGCCCGGATGAATTAATTTAATACGTTAAGAATGTATTGTAAACTATTGATCTTGGTGCCCAGGAGAGGACTCGAACCTCCACGGTGTTACCCGCTAGTACCTGAAACTAGTGCGTCTACCAATTCCGCCACCTGGGCATCGATGGGCGGCGCAATGTACGTAAGGGGTTCGGAGCTGTCAATTGACCCGTCCTAAGAAAACGAGTGGCGGGGCGCGCCACCCGGCACGCCGCCGCACGCAGCACGCGCTGCGCCGCCCCGCGAAGGGCGAGCCCCGGATCGCGGAAGGCCTGGTGTCTCCCAACCGCGCGGGCTTCGGCTTCGCCCGCGTGGACGGTATCGAGGGCGGCGTCTTCCTGCCGCCTCGCGAGATGTCGGGCCTGGTGCAGGGCGATCGCGTCAGCCTGACGCTGCACAAGGACGCGCAGGATCGCTGGGTCGGCAAGGTCACCAGCGTGCTCGAGCGTGGACTGAGTGCGTTCCTGGGTGTCGTCGAGACGCAGGGGCGCGAGCTGCGCGTGCGCGCCGCGGATCGGCGCCTGGCACTCGTCTGCACGATTCCGGCCGCCAGCACCCAGGGCCTGAAGCCCGGTGACTGGGTCATCGCCGATATCAAGCGCTACCCGGCGGAAGGCGTGACCGGCGAGGCCTGGGTGCGCAAGCGCCTTGACCCGGAGCGGCCGGTGGAAATGGCGACGGAGGCAGCGATCGCGCGCTTTGCCCTCGGCGTCGAATTCAGCGCGGCGGCGGTACTGGAGGCCAAGCGCTACGGGAGCGAAGTGGATGCGGCGGAGGCCTCGCGGCGCGTCGATCTGCGCAATGTGCCGCTGGTGACCATAGACGGCGCCGATGCCCGTGATTTCGACGACGCG
>DATFUG010000289.1:0-12343 GCA_035261025.1 Steroidobacteraceae bacterium
GATCGTCGATCTGCTGCACGAGGGCGGCATCACCAAGATGCACAAATACATCAGCGACACCGCCAAGTTCGGCGACCTGACGCGCGGCCCGCGCATCATCAACGAGCGCGTGCGCAAGGAGATGCGCAAGATCCTGAAGGAGATCCGCAGCGGCCGCTTTGCCCGTGAGTGGATTCGCGAGAGCGAATCGGGCGGCGCCAATTACCAGCGCCTGCTCAGGGCCGACCTGGACCAGCCGATCGAGAAGGTCGGCGCGAAGCTGCGGGCCCGCATGCCGTGGCTGAAAGCGACACGCTGAGCGCACGCAAGAGTCTATCCAACCTGCTGGAGGCCGCCATGGCTCCCGATCCGGACCGAGTGCTGATCTTCGACACCACCTTGCGCGATGGCGAGCAATCGCCCGGCTGCAGCATGACGCAGCTGGAGAAGCTCCGGGTGGCGCGCGCCCTGGCGGACCTGGGGGTCGATGTGATCGAGGCGGGGTTTCCGGCGGCTTCGCGCGGCGACTGGGAGTCGGTCCACGCCGTGGCGCGCGAGGTGCAGGGCCCGATCATCGCCGCCCTCGCCCGCTGCACCCGCGAAGACATCGAGCTGGCCGCGAAGGCCCTCGAGCCCGCGCCGCGCCGGCGCCTGCATGTGTTCCTCGCCACCAGCGCGATCCACCGCCAGTACAAGCTGAACATGGCGCAGGATGAAATCGTGCGCAGCGCGGTGGCGGCTATCCGCATCGCCCGCGAATTCTGCGACGACGTGGAGTTCTCCCCCGAGGACGCCTCGCGCACCGAGCTCGATTTCCTGGCGCAGGTGGTCGAAGCGGCCGTCGAGGCCGGCGCCACGACCATCAACATTCCGGACACGGTCGGCTACACGGTGCCCGACGAATTCGGCGAGCTGTTCCGCTACCTGCGCCAGAACGTGCGCGGCATCGAACGGGTGCGCCTCTCGGTGCACTGCCACGATGATCTGGGGATGGCGGTGGCCAACAGCCTCACCGCGGTGGTGGCCGGCGCCCGCCAGATCGAATGCACGATCAATGGGATCGGTGAGCGCGCCGGCAACTGCTCGCTGGAGGAAGTCGTGATGGCGCTGGCCACGCGCTCGCAGTTCTTCAATCTCAAGACCGGGGTGCAGACCAACCGGCTCTACCCGGTGAGCCGCTTGCTCGCGAGCATCACCGGCCAGCCGATTCCGCGCAACAAGGCGGTGATCGGCGAGAATGCCTTCTCGCACGAGGCGGGGATCCACCAGCACGGCATGCTGCAGAACCGCACCACCTACGAAATCATGCGTCCCGAGGACGTCGGCCTGCCGCGCAGCAGTCTGGTGCTCGGCAAGCACAGCGGCCGGCACGCGTTCCGCGACCGCGTGCGCGAGCTGGGCTTCGAGCTCGATGAACTCGAGCTCAATCGCGTCTTCGAGGAATTCAAGGCGCTGGCCGACCGCAAGAAGGAACTGTTCGACGGGGACATCGAAGCGCTGGTGCTGCGCGCGGAAGGCTCGGCCCACGGGCCCTGGACGCTGGCGCAGCTGGAGGTGAACTCGCAGATTGGCGCCCCCGCCACGGCCACCGTCCGGCTGCAGCACGCCGACGGGCGCGTGATGAACTGCCAGAGCAGCGGCGATGGCCCGGTCGATGCCGCCTACAAGGCGATCGAGAAGGCGACCGGGCTGGTCGTAAAGATCCGCAAGTTCGAAGTGCACGCCGTGACGGTGGGCGAAGACGCGCAGGGTGAGACGGTGATCTATGTCGATTACAATAACCGCAGCTATCGCGGTTCGAGCGTCTCCACCGACATCATCGAGGCCAGCTGCAAGGCACTACTCGAGGTCATCAATCGCATCGTGCAGTCGCAACAGGGTGGCGCACGCCTGGCCTCGCTGGAGGCGGCAGCGCTGGCGGGCAACACCGCGGTCTAGGAGAGGAACACATGCCAATTCCGGCAACCGACTACATCTGGTTCAACGGCAAGCTCGTAGCCTGGGACAAGGCGACCGTGCATGTGCTGGCGCACGCCCTGCACTACGGCTCCTCGGTCTTCGAGGGCATCCGCGCCTACGCCACGCCCCGTGGCATCGCCGTCTTCCGGCTGCAGGACCACACGCGGCGGCTCTACGACTCCGCCAAGATCTACCGCATCCAGATTCCCTTCGAGGCGGCACAGATTGACGCGGCCTGCCGCGAGGTCCTCGCGGTCAACCGCCTCGCCCGCGGCGCCTACCTGCGCCCGGTGGCCTTTCGCGGTTATGGCGAGATGGGCGTCGTGCCGAAGGTCGAGCCACCGATCGATGTGGCCATTGCGGCCTGGGAATGGGGCAAGTACCTGGCGAACGACAGCGACGCCGAGGGCGTCGATGTCTGCATTTCCTCCTGGCAGCGCATGGCACCGAACACCTTGCCGGCGATGGCCAAGGCCGCGGGCAATTACCTTTCCAGCCAGCTGATCAGCCTCGAGGCCAAGCGCCTAGGGTTCGCCGAAGGCATCGCACTCACGACCGATGGGATGGTCAGTGAAGGGGGCGGTGAAAACCTGTTCCTCGTGAAGGATGGCGTGCTGCTGACCCCGGCGCTGGCGCATTCGGTGCTCGGGGGCATCACCCGTAACTCCGTCATTCGCCTCGCGCAGGAACTCGGGCTCGAGGTGCGCGAGTGCGCCGTGCCGCGGGAGCTCCTGTACCTGGCCGATGAGCTGTTTTTCACCGGTACCGCCGTCGAAGTCACGCCGATCCGATCGGTCGACCGGATCACGGTCGGTGCCGGAAAGCGCGGTCCGATCACGGAGCGCATCCAGCAGACCTTCTTCGGACTGTTCGATGGCCGCACCGCGGACAAATGGGGCTGGCTGGATTACGTCGACATGCGAAGCGATGCCAAGGTGGCGGCCGCCCGTTGACGTGAAAACCATGTTCCAGAAGATCTGGGAACGGCATGAGGTCGTCCCGGAAACGCCAGAGACCCCGGCGGTCCTCTACATCGACCTGCACCTGCTGCATGAGGTCACGACGCCGCAGGCCTTCACCATGCTGCGGGAACAGGGCCTGCGAACGCGCCGTCCGGACCTCACGCTCGCCACGATGGATCACTCGACGCCCACGCGCACCGAACAGGTCTTCGGCGGCGCGCCAATCGCCGTGGAATCGGCGGCGCTGCAGATCGCCGAGCTGGAGAAGAATTGCGCCCAGGCCGGCATCGAACTGTTCAACCTGCGCAGCGCCTCACGCGGCATCGTGCATATCGTCGGACCTGAACTGGGACTGACGCAGCCGGGCAAGACCGTGGTCTGCGGCGACAGCCACACCAGCACGCACGGCGCCTTCGGCGCCCTCGCCTTCGGCATCGGCACGACCGAAGTGGCGCATGTGCTCGCCACCCAGTGCCTGCTGCAGCGGCGGCCGCACACCTATGCCGTCGAAGTCGGGGGCGCACTGAGCCCCGGAGTCACCGCCAAGGATATGATCCTGGCGATCATCGGCAGGATCGGCGTCGCCGGCGGCACCGGCCACGTGCTGGAATATCGCGGCAGTGCAGTACGCGCACTCGACATGGAAGAGCGCATGACGGTGTGCAACATGTCGATTGAAGCCGGCGCCAGGGCCGGCATGATCGCACCGGACGAAACCACCTTTGAGTACCTGGCGAACCGGCCGCGCGCGCCGCAGGGCGCGGCCTGGGAACAGGCGTTGGAGGCGTGGCGGGCGTTGCCCACCGACCCGGGCGCGAGCTTTGATCGCGAAGTCCGCCTCGATGCCGACTCGATCGAGCCGATGATCAGCTACGGCACGCATCCGGGCATGGTCCTGCCCATCGGCGCCTGCATTCCAGGCCGGAGCGATGATCCGGTGTTCAACAAGGCGCTGGCCTACATGGGCTTCACCGCCGGTGCGCCGATCCGCGACCAGCCCGTCAACGTGGTGTTCATCGGCAGCTGCACGAATGGCCGGCTCTCGGACCTGCGCGCGGCGGCACAGCTGCTGCGCGGGCAGAAGGTCGCGCGTGGTGTGCAGCTGCTCGTCGTTCCGGGCTCGCAGCAGGTCAAGCGGGCCGCCGAGGCCGAGGGACTCGATCGCGTCTTCATCGATGCCGGCGGGGACTGGCGCGAATCGGGCTGCTCCATGTGCATCGGCATGAATGGCGACACCGTCGGCCCGGGCCAATACTCGGTGAGTACCAGCAATCGCAATTTCGAGGGCCGCCAGGGCCCCGGCGCGCGCACGCTCCTGGCCAGCCCGCTCACAGCCGCCGCGAGCGCGGTGCGGGGCCGGATCACCGATCCGCGCGAACTGCTTGGAGGCTAGCGCTAATGCCTCCCATCCGCCAGATTCGTTCGCGCACCGTCGCACTGCCCTTTGCGAATATCGACACCGACCAGATCATCCCGGCGCGGTTCCTGCGCACCACGGCGCGTGCCGGGCTAGGCCGGCACCTGTTCTCCGACTGGCGCTACCAGAGCGACGGTACCGCGAAGCCCGATTTTCCGCTGAACCAGGCGGCCGCGCAGGGCTGCCAGATACTCGTGGCCGGACGCAACTTCGGCTGCGGCTCCTCGCGCGAGCATGCGCCCTGGGCGCTGCTCGATTACGGCTTCCGCGCCGTAATCAGCGCCGAGATCGCGGACATCTTTAGCAACAACGCCCTCAAGAACGGCTTGCTGCCCATCGTGCTCGCCGTCGGCGAGGTGGCCACGCTCCTTGCCGATCCCGGCCTCGAGCTGCTCATCGACCTCGAGACCAACCGCATCACGCGGCCCGATGGCAGCCAGTTCGCCTTTCAGATCGAGCGCTTCGCGCGCTATTGCCTGCTCAATGGCGTCGATGAACTCGGCTTCCTGCGATCGCAAGAACCGGCGATCGCACGCTTCGAAAGCGCCCGGGCATGAGGGCGGACATCGCGGTCCTTCCCGGGGATGGCATCGGGCCGGAAGTGACGGCGGAGGCGGCAGGGGTACTGCAGGCGGTGGCCGCGCGATTTGGCCACGAATTCATCCTGCAGGAGGCGGCGTTTGGCGGCAGCGCCATAGACCAGAGTGGCGAGCCCCTGCCACCGCGCACCCTGGAGTTGTGTCTGGGCGCCGACGCCGTGCTGCTGGGCGCCATCGGCGGCCCCAAATGGTCCTCGCCGCATTCCACGGTTCGCCCGGAACAGGGGCTCCTGCGCCTGCGCAAAGAACTCGGCGTGTACGCCAACCTGCGTCCCGTCACCGTGCACCCGGCCCTGCGCCACGCCTCCACGCTCAAGGCGGAGGTCATCGAGGCGGTCGACCTGCTGTTCGTGCGTGAGCTGACCGGCGGCATCTACTTCGGCGCCAAGTCGCGCACCGCCGCGGGGGCGAGTGACCTGTGCATCTACTCGGTCGCCGAGATCGAGCGGATCGTGCGTGTCGCCGGGCGCCTGGCGCGCGTCCGGAAACGCAAGCTGGTCTCGATCGACAAGGCCAACGTGCTCGAGACCTCGCGCCTGTGGCGCGAGGTCTGCGAGCGCGTGATGCGCGCCGAATTCCCCGACGTGCATCTGGAACATATGCTCGTGGATGCCGCCGCCATGCACCTGCTGCGCCGCCCGCGCGATTTCGACGTCGCAGTGACCGAAAACATGTTCGGCGACATCCTCACTGACGAGGCGTCGATGCTCGCCGGGTCCCTCGGGCTCCTGCCTTCAGCCTCACTCGGGGACGGCCGGCGCGGGCTCTACGAGCCCATCCACGGCTCCGCGCCGGACATCGCCGGACAGGGCAGCGCCAATCCTTTCGGGGCCATCCTGAGCGCGGCCCTGCTGCTGCGCCACTCGCTGGGGCTGGCCACCGAGGCCTCCGCCGTCGAGGCGGCCGTCTCCGCCGCCATCGTGGCGGGCGTGCACACGGCGGACATCGCGGCGCCGGGGCAGCCTCCGGCCACCACGCGTGCCGCCGGCGCGGCCGTCAGCGCCGCGCTCGGCTAGGAGTCGCCGACGCCCAGATGCGCGATGGCGTTGGCGTAATAGCGCAGCAGCTCGAGCTCGGCGGGATTCACCCGGTAGCGGCCGTCCTGCTCCAGCACCAGGTTCCTCAGCGTCAGCATCCTCAGGCCCACCAGCACGGAATACTCCGGATCGCTCCGTGGAACGTAGACGTGCGCGCCAAGATCCTCAAAGCGCCGCTGCAGTGCCAGCGCGCGGGTGTTGATCTCGCCCTCTTCCAGCCCGGCGGGCGACGCCGCCTCCACAAAAACACGCGCCACGAGCGAGACCGGGAGCACGGGTACCACGCGACCGACGGCTTCCATCAGGTGCCGGGCGAGGCGCACGACGCGCTCAGCGCGTGCCTCGCGATCGAGCGTGAGCGGATTCCACCCCGCATCAGCGAGGTATCGCCGCAGCGAGATCGGAGCGCCGAAGTTGGCGCAGGCATAGCCGTATCGATACCAGCGCCCGCGCAGGCGCAGCCAGAGCTGGGAAACCAGAAAGCGCAGGGCCGCGTTGAGGGCCGCGAGGGCTGAGCGACGCTCGCCGCCCGCGCTCGCCGCGCCGAGCAGGGTCCGATCCTCGAGCACGCGGTCGTAGTTGATGCCCACCGGAACAAAGGCGATATCGCGCTCACCGCGTGGATCGAAGCCGCGCAGCATGTAATCGAGCAACCCGAGCTTCGGCGCACGCATCAGCCCGTCGCGGCTTAAGGCCCCTTCCGGGAAAATCGCCTGCACCGCCCCTCCCTCGATCGCCATCTGCACGTAGCGTTCGAGCACGCGGCGGTAGATCTCATCCCCCGTCCCGCGACGCACGAAGTAGGCGCCCAGCGAGCGCACGATCTGCTGCAACGGCCACACCCGCGCCCATTCCCCCACCGCATAGCTCAGCGCGACGCGCTTGCTGGCGAGGTAGGCGACCAGGACGTAATCGACGTTACTGCGGTGATTCATCACGAACACGACGCTGGTGCTGGGCGGCAGGAGGCGCAGCGCGCGGCTGTCGGCATGCCCGAGCCGCACGCGGTACAGCAGGTTGACGAGCGCGCGCGCGAGGCGGTTGCCCAGACGGAAATAGAGGTAGGCGTTGAAGGCCGGAACGATTTCGCGCGCGTAGTGGCGCACCTGGCGCAGCGCGACGGCTATGGGAATCCCGCTGGCGGCCGCGTGCGCGGTCACCTCGCGCAGCACCTTCGGATCGTAGACCAGCCTGTCGATCAGCACTTCGCGCCGCGTCATCGCGATCGGCGGGATCTTCAGGTGCAGTCGATCATTGAGTGCCGCGGTCAGGCGGTTGATGCGGCGGCGCAGGAACCAGCGGGCGCCGGGCAACAGCAACAATGTAAGGACCGACCAGATCAGCGCGGCGCCGGCGGCCAGCGCGAGCCACAGCGGCACAGTGACCATCCGATTCATTGGCTAAATTATATCGCCCGCACACCCGCCCATCGTTATAGTTCCTCCCGTGAGCGCTGTTGCACCCATTCGCGTCGGATTGATCGGGCATGGCCTCGCCGGCGCGTACTTCCATGGACCACTCATTGAAGCGGCGGCCGATCTGAAGATTGTCGCGGTGGTGACCTCGAACCAGGACTCGCTCCAGCTGCGCCGCGACGCTCCGCGGCGCATGACGGACGCGATGGCGGCCTGCGTCGCGGCCGATGTCGAACTGGTGGTGATCGCATCGCCCAACGAGACGCATTTCCCGCTGGCTTCAACCGCCCTGCGCGCGGGCAAGCATGTCGTCATCGACAAGCCGATGGTGCTCTCGACGGCCCAGGCCGATGAGCTCATTGCGCTGGCGGGCCGTCAGAAGCGGGTGCTCACCGTGTTTCACAACCGGCGCCTGGACGGGGATTTTCTCTATGTGACGGAGCTGCTGCGCCGCAGCGAGCTCGGGGTCATCTCGCTGGCCGAATTGCGCTGGGACCGGTTTCGACCCGAGGTCGGTGCCGGCTGGCGCAACCAGGCCGTGCCGGGCGCGGGCCTGCTCTGGGACCTGGGTCCGCACCTGATCGACCAGGCGTTGTGCCTGTTTGGTACGCCCGATCGGGTCGATGCCGACATCGCGCAGCAGCGCCGCGGGGCCGTGGTCGATGATTACTTCGAACTCAGGCTGCACTACGGACCGATGCGCTGCATTCTGTCCGCCTCAACACTGGTCGCGTTGCCGCGGGCGCGCTTCGCCGTGCACGGCACGGCCGGCAGCTGCCTGACGTTCGGGGTCGATCCGCTTGAAGAGGCCCTGCGCGGCAGCGGGAAATCCGGGGACACCACGTTCCGCGCCCACCTCGCCCCGATGCGGGGGGTACGCGTGGACGCCGCTGGCGAGCGCGAGGAGCTGCGGTTCGAGGCCGGGAGGTGGGAGGTTTTCTATGCCGATCTCGCCACGGCCATACGCCAGGGCACGCCTCCCGCCGTCGACCCGCTGCAGGCCCGTGCGGGCATCGCCCTCATCGAGCAGGCGCTGCTCAGTTGTACTCGACAAACACTCCCGTCGTCCGCGCCGGCACGGTAAAGCTGCCCGCCGTGGCGTTGGCGCTGAAGTCCCAGGCACCCGCTGCCGTCAGCACGGTGTCCGAGCCGGCGAACTGCAGCGGATGCAGATAGATATTTCCGGCGGACGTGCCCCTCAGCTTGTTCGCGTAGGCCGGTATCGCAAAAGTCTGCGCCGAGTTGCTGGCATTGAACAGCACGACGACGCTTCGATAGTTCGTGCCCGGACTGGTGAGCGGGCAGGTGCCGTTGCCGGCGCCGAGGATGCGTTCCACGATCAGGCCATGCACCTGTGCGCCCTGATCCGGAAAGCTCACGCACCCGTTGACGTCCGCCGCGGTGGTGAGGCGGAACAGATTGGTGTCGCGGCGCACGCGCAGCAAGTCGGCGAAGGCCGCGCTGGTGGCAAGGATGATCGCCTGCTGGCTGGCCGGGCTCGGCAGCGGACGATCAAGGATCGGTCCGAGGGTGGCGGCGTTGGCCCCGTTGTTGCCGGTATTGTCCGGCGGCAGGCCCACCGCCCAGTTGTTGGCCGAGCCGTCCCAGTAGACTCGATTGAAATAATCCCCGGAGTTGTAGCTGTTGCTGTCGCCGGATTTCGAGCGCAGCAGATCATCGCCCGCGTGGATAAAGGGCACACCCTGCGCCAGCACCGCCAGTGACAGGCCCACAACCTGCGCGCGGCCGATATCGGCAAAGGCGGTACCCGCGGGATGGCGGTACTGGCTGATGTCGAAGAGCGTCTCGCCATCGTGCACGGAGACATAGGCGATGTTCTCCTGCGGCACTCCCGTGTACCCGACACCGGCGACATTGGCGACACCCGCGAAACTGGCGAGATTGCCGGCCAGGCCGACGCTGATGCGATTTTGCAGATTGAAGGCGGCATCGCTGGCATCGCCCGTGCAGCCGGCCGTGCCGGCGGGGTCGTAGCACAGGCCGTTGACGAAGCCCTGGTGAGCGACCATGGCCGCTCCGCTGTCAAAGGGACTGCCACCGCGCGCGCCATCGCGCAGGCGATCGTTGAAGGTGCCGATACCCGTGCCAGCCAGCGCGGTCTGGGTTGCCGGCGCGATCACGGCCGACACTTCAGGATCCGGGTCCCAGCCCTCGCCGTAAAAGTAGGTGTGGCCCCGGCCATCGGCGGCGGCGATCGCGTCGACCGCAGTACGCGCGGCGATCATCGCGCTCTTGGGAATCATGCCCATCACGTCAAACCGGAAGCCATCCACCTTCTACTGATCCGCCCAGGTGAGGAGCGTATCGGTCATGAGCTTCGCCATCATCACCCGCTCGGTAGCAGTGTCGGCGCAGCAGGAGTGGGTCTCGACCGTGCCGCTGCCGTTCAGGCGGTGGTAATAGCCCGGCACCACGCGATCCAGGATGGATTTTCCGTCCTGCCCGCTGGCGGAAGTGTGGTTGTAGACGACGTCCATGATGACGCGCAATCCCATGGCGTGCAGCGCCTGCACCATCTGGCGGAACTCCTTCACGCGTGCCACGCCGTCGTCCGGATTGCTCGAGTAGCTGCCTTCCGGCGCCCCGTAGTGCAGGGGGTCGTAGCCCCAGTTGAAGCAATCGCTGTTCTGCGTAGCCTTGACGTCACTCTCCGCCGCGGTGCCTGAGCCAGTGCTGGCGGTAATGGCAGGCACCGTGCAGTTGGCTTCATCCACCGAAGCGATGTCGAACGCGGGCAGCAGGTGCACGTGCGTCAACCCCGCCGCAGCCAGGACCGCCAGGTGCTGCATCCCCGCCGAGCCCGCGTGAGTGAAGGCCAGGTAACGACCCTGATCCGCCGCCGGAATCACCGTGCTGTCGCTGACTGAAAAATCCCGCAGGTGCAGCTCGTAGATCACGCTGTCGGTCGGAGCCGCCGCAGTAGGGATCAGTGCGCCGGGCCAGCCGGCCGGCCTGGCGATGGCGTCCGCGAGATTCAGGACCATCGAGTAACGGCTGTTGGCATTGAGCGATACGGAATACGGATCGGTCACTTCGTTGGTGATAAGTGCCCCGCCCATCGCGCCGCCACTGCCTGCCCAGCGGCTGAAGACGTTGACGCTGTAGGTGTAGTAGGCACTGTTGGTCCAGCCCATATTGGGCGCCGAGTAGGACCAGACGCCGGAAGCGGGATCCTGCGCCATGTCGAAGGTGGTCGAGATCGGTGCGGCCGCGCTGGAGTAAATGTTCAACTTCACGGATTTTGCAGTCGGCGCCCAGACCCTGAATGTCGGCACATCGGCGCCGCTGAAACTCAGGCCCAGTGCGACGGGCGCCGCGGCCGCGGAATACACGGCATCGAGCACAGGTCCAATCTGCACGGCAGTACCAGCGTTCGGAGTGCTGCCCGCGTACTGGACGATCGCCAGCTGGTCACGCAGCAGCGCGGCGATCTGGCTCTGTGTCGCCGCCGGCACCTGCAAGGCCGGTGCCGCGGCGTATTGGGGAAATTGACTCTGCAGCGCGGAGCTTAAGGTGCCGACCGTCAGCGCGTCGCCTGCGGCATTGTCCGCTCCGGAGACGCCGGTGCTGACCGGAGCGAGCGCGGCGCTCGCCGAATAGTAGAGCCGGTAACTGTAGCTGGCGCTCGTGCCCGGCCACACGATGGTCCCGGCATCGAGCCAGATGGCGCGAGCCGTGCTGAGCACGACCGGACCCGTACCGCCGCCTCCGCCACCCCCGCCGCCGCTGTAACCACCGCCGCCGCAGCCCACCAGCAGCAGGACCGCCAGCCGGAGGGCGCGCATCCGCTGCGCTACAGGAACCGCACGTGACCCCGGCGTTGCCATTGTCCCGACCCTCGTGCCTAAAGGGTGACTGTAGTGCGCAACCCACGGCGATGAGAACGGGCCACATACGTATTCATGGCGCGTGCGGGCACGACCAGCCCACCGAGGGGGTACGGCCGCACCCCCTACGGTGCGGTGGACTTGAGCACCTCAGCGGTCACGCTGTAATCGGCCATCGACACCTGGTGCGGGACGCACGAGGTCTGGTAATCGGCGTTACGCAGCTTGAATCCCTTCTGCAGCATGTCCTTCATCTGCTCCACCAGCTCGCACTCGCCGGCGCCCATGAAATTAGGCCGGTTCGGCGCGATCTGGACCTTGACCCAGGTCGACTTGACCGCCGCAGCGGAGGCAGGATCCGTTGCCGGTGCCAGCGTATTGAACTCGGCACGCACAAAAGCGATGTGGCTCGGCATGGTGGACCCCTGGTTGCAGCCGGATGCCCTCACCTTAAGGTCCTTGCGGGCGCCGAAGGTCAACAGGATGTCACGGACCTTGTCTTCAATGCCGTCGCAGGAATACAGCGTCGTAAAACCGCTGTAGCTGAGCGTCATCTGCTGAGGATGCCACTCTGCCGCCGTGGTGCCTGGATCCGCGGCTGCCGCGAGGGACAGCCCGGGACTTGCCAGCCCGAAGGCCACCAGACAGATCGTCAGCCATGAGGCCGGGGCGATTCGGTTCATGATCCACCTCCATCCAGGTACCGGAACTATAGGCCTTGGACCCGAGACCGCGCCGTTGGTTCTGCGCCGCGACAGGCACCTTCGCTCAGCGCTTTTTCGGGCTCACGGCAGGGCTCGACACGGCGTGGCCGCCGAAGGCCTGGCGCAATCGGGCCAGGACGCGGGCGGTGTAATCTGCCCTGCCCTGGCTCCCCAGGCGAGCGTTCAGCGCCGCCGAAATCGCCGGCACGGGGACTCCGAGTTCAAGAGCCTCGCGGACTGACCAGCGTCCTTCGCCTGAATCCGCCACGATGGGCGCGACCTCATCGAGCGCGGCATCCTGGCGCAGGGCGTCCGCGGCCAGGTCGAGCAGCCAGGAGCGAATCACCGTACCCGAACGCCAGGCCTCCGCGACCGCGGCGATGTCGTAGCCGAAATCGGCCTTCGCATGCAGCAACGCCAGGC
>DATFUG010000290.1:0-4802 GCA_035261025.1 Steroidobacteraceae bacterium
GCGGCACGGCCTGGTCGTGGCTCGCGCTCATCATCACCGGATTTGTCCTGGGCATCGGCATGTGCTGGTCCTTCGCGCGCCGGCGGCTTTCCGGGCAGGCTGACGTCGATGAAGTGCACGGCCCCTGACGGCGTACGCCCCCGGGCAGCAGGAAAGCAGGCTTTTTACAGGGTTTCCCCCACGAAATATGTCCGGTAGCCCGCATTTTTTGCTCGGGAATGTGCGCCGGTTCAAGCTCCGCGTGCCCTGAAATGTGAAAATAGGCCGCGACCCAGAAATACGGATCGGGGACTTAGGCGGATCCCGGTCGATGCAGAACGATGGAGAGGAAAAGCGTGAACCACAGTGAGTCCACTGCCAGAACCGGAACTTTCGAGCTGACGGTCGAAGAAAAGGCCTTGCCCGACAATATCGGCAATGGCTACGACCCCTATGAAACCTGGCCCAGCGTGCGGCAGCCCGGTTCAACGTCCAAGCAGGCCGATCTGCGGCGCCTGTCAGAGTGGATCCGGCTGCAGCGCCAGGTGTCGCAGCTCAAGAAATCCGACCGCTAGCCTCGAGCCGCACCCGCCCTTCAGGCCAGGCACTCGATGTGCCGCAATTTCATCGCGTTGGACAGCCGGTAAAAGCGCCGCAATTCCGCCATCACCCGTGATTGCGACTGCGCCCCGGCGGGCTGCAGCAGCTGAGCCAGGCGCCGGCAAAAGCGTGCGGCATACTGGTTGGCGCGACGATACAGTCCGAGCCGGTTTCCGGCGAGCTTAAGGTCGATCCTGCAGCGCTCGAACAGCACGCGATGCAATTCCGCCGGGAACCGGCGCGGCTGCTGGGCCCGCAGCAGCCAGAAGCTGGCGACGTACTTGTCGATCTCGGCCTGCAATTCGAGTTCCAGCAGGCTCACAGGCCGGTCGTGATCGGCATTCCAGGCCAGATACACGAAGTGACTGACGCCCTCGAGCGCCGTCCACGAGTCGGCCAGGTTGGCCCCGTTGAGCAATTCGAGCGGATTGGCGGCGGCGAGCCGGGCCAGCACCGCCGGATCCAGAAACAGGCCCAGAGCGATTCCGTCCGCCTCCTCGGCCACCAGCAGCTGCTCGTCGCTCGTTGCCACGGGCAAGCCGGCCGGGAGCGCGGTGCGGTCCGTCATCAGGAATTGCGCGACGTCGTGGGACAACGGCACGTCGTAGATGCCGGCCAGGAGGGACTGGAGCTGGCGCACCACCATCTCGGGTCAGTTCGCGCTCAACGTCACGGGCGCGGCTTCCACGCCGAGCTCCGCGAGCAGGCCGCGCGCACGCGCGCTGCCGGTGCGCAGCCAGATTTCATAGAGCCGCAGCACGTCGCGCTGCGTGTAGACGCGGGCGGTATCGCTGATTTCACCCAGCGCGTCGACCAGGGGCTGGAACTTGGCGGCGAGCTCGGCATAAACCTGCGCGAGTACGCGCCGCCGGGTGCGCGCCAGCGCTCCCGCCAGCGTCCCGTAAGCGCGCCCGCCCATCGCGATGTGATAGTCGATGTCGACGAGGCGCCGGGTGAAGCCGTGCGCGAAGAAACCGGCGATGAACAGCGACACATCGCCGAGGCGCTGCAGGGCCCGCTCGCGCTCCGCCGGGGCCGGCGCCTCGAGGGCGGTCGCAAACATGCCCGCCAGGGGCGGCATGCGCGGGCCCGTTGGCACGCCGTCATACAGATGCTCGGCGCGGGCGAACAGGGTCAGCAGGTTAACGACGTACTGTTCGGTCTGGTCCTGCACCGCGAGGCGCTGGTGCGCGAGCGCGCCCTGCAAGGCCTCGCGGAAGTATTCCGCCAGGTTTGCTACCGCCACCACGTTGCCCGGCTTGCCCTGCCGCTGCATTCACACACCTCGTGATCTATCCGCAGCCTGGTCCCGAGTGGAGCATGGGAGGCCCTGCCTCGCCGGGTACTTCGGTCACAATTCCGGACCAAATCCTGCTAATTTGGCGCTGCCGGAGCCCCTCCGGGCTGGCAGTCAGTTGCGCTGAGCGCCAGGTGTTTATGACCGATTTCACACTCATCATCGGCAACAAGAACTACTCCTCCTGGTCGCTCCGTCCCTGGATCCTGGCGCGTCACCTCGATCTGGCGTTCGAGGAAATGCTGATTCCGCTCGATCAGGCGGACAGCAGCGCACGGATTCGCGCCTTCAATCCGGCCGGGCGCGTGCCAGTCCTGCGCCATGGCGAACTGCTGGTCTGGGATTCAATCGCGATCTGCGAGTACCTGTGTGAACGGGCTGGGCGCGGCCTGCCGAAGGGGCGGGAGGCGCGCGCGCTGGCACGCAGCATGAGCGCCGAGATGCACTCCGGATTTCAGGAGTTGCGCCAGCTGTGGCCGATGAATGCGCGTGCCCGCGGGCGGCGCACGCCTATGACCCCGGCCCTGCAGCGAGACATCGCGCGCATCGATGCACTCTGGTGCCACGCGCGCACGCGTGCTGACGGAGCGGGTCCGTGGCTATTGGGCGAGTACTCGATGGCCGATGCGATGTACGCTTCGGTGGCGTTGCGCTTCCAGACCTATGGGGCGCAACTGTCCGCGCCGGCGCAGCAATACCTGGCGACGGTACTGGCCGATGGCGCGCTGCAGGAATGGTGCACGGCCGCGGCGGCGGAGCCCTGGACGATCGAACACGACGAAGCCGGCGCCAGTGGCCGCGAATGATCGACGTCAACCGGGAGCGTCTCAGTCGACTATCCAGCGCTCCCGGGTACGCCGACGCTATGCACTTGCGCCGACATCTCCGTCGGCATCCTCTCCGTCGACGTCCTGGTAGGAGACCACATGGTCGTGCCCGATAATCAAGGCGCGGCACTGCCCTGGTGACGCCGTTGTGCCACGGCCGCGCGCAGTACACCGAGCATAAGGGCTAGCGACAGAACATCCAGCGCGCCGCCACCGCCAGAACCGTTGCCCGAGCCGCCGGTCGACGGGAGCGCTACGGTGACGCTCACCTGAGAGCTCGAGTTCTGCGTGCCGCTCGTGCAGCTGAGCACGTAGGTGAATGTACCCGATGTGCCTTCAATTATCGTGAGCGTGCCGCTCACGCCGAGCGCCCCATTCCAGTTTGCAGTGGATTGTCCGCCTGATCCGGTGCAAGTAGCGCCACTGGAGGCGGTCCAGTTTAGGGTCACAGACTGGCCCGCAGTAACGGATGTTGACGATGCACCCAGCGAGGCGGCGATTGTGCCAGTGCCAGTAAGCGCGACACTTTGCGCAACGCCGCCAGCGACATAGTTGAGCTGACCGGCCCGGTCATCCGGCCCCTGTGGGGTGAACGTGACCGACACGTTGCAGCTGCCATTGGCGGGTAGCGTAGTGCTGCAGCTCGTGGTCATCGCGTAATCGCCTGTCACTGTGATGGACGCAAGGGTCTGGTCAGTGCGTGTGGTATTGCGGAATGTCAGGGTCAGCGCCCCGCTGGTGCTCCCCTGCAGTTGGCTCCCAAACGCGAGCGCCGTCGTCGATGCGACAACAGGAGGTTGCAGAGCGGGCAGCGGTAAGTCCCAGGCGCTGCGGCCGAAGGTGCCTGCCCGAAGCGTCCGGATCGAGCGCTGCAGCACCAGTGAGGTCACGATGACATTGGGCAGCCCCTGACCGAGGGTCTGCCAGTGCGCGCCGGCATCTGCCGTCCAGAACGCGCCGACGTCCGTGCCCACGTAGAGGACACCGGACTGATCCGGATCGACGACAATGGCATTGATCGGGCTGTCCGGAAGCCCACCACCTATGCTATTCCAGCTGGCGCCGCGGTCACTTGTCATGAATAAGCGACGCGTGCCGCTGCCTCCGATACCGACGTAGAGTGTCGATGCGGCTAACGGATCCACGGCAAGCGAGAGGATCGGCCCGCTCGATTGGCCCGGCGGCGGCGGATCAAGCAGCGTGCCCGAGATATCCTGCCAGGTGGCGCCAGCGCCGGCAGAGGCGTTGGCCGTGACCTGCACGTGCCCTTCGAAGGATGCTGCGTAGACCACGTTTGAATCACTCGGCGCTACGACCACGGCAGAGAGCAACGAGCCACCGGAATTGTTCAGGGTCAGATCCGGGGAAATCGCTTGCCAGCTCAGGCCGCCGTTCATGGTCTGGTACACGCGATAGGTACCGAAGTAAAGCCAGCTGGGCTGGGTTGGGTCCATAGCAAGCGGCGGCGGGTCGTCGATGCGGTCGGTAACGTCTATGCCCGTGTTTGACAGGACGAAGCTGCCATCAATACCGCCAGCGGCGCTGCGGTAGATCGACGAACGATTCGCGCAGGCGATAAAGACGATCGTCGGCGTGTTTGGGTCGATCGCGGTATAGCCGCCGTCTCCACAACTGAAACTGCCATTCCAGGCGCTGGAGCCCTGGTACAGGAGCGTCCCGTTATCCTGTGTGCCGACCACCGAGGTATTCGCGTTGCCAGGATCGACGGACAAGCCCGGGTAAAGCAACAGCGTCGCGAGCGTGCTGTTGAGGTTCTGCCAGTCGTAGGCTTGCGCCGCGGGAGACGTGGTGCGGAACACGCCGCCGTCGTTGCCCTCGTATAGCACGCCTCCGTCAGCACTAAAGGCGAGCGCGTGATGATCGGGATGCAGGTTCACGGTTGACCCGCCCGTCGAGATGAACATGGGCGACCACGTCGCGCCGCCATCAGTGGACCGATAGAGGTCGATGATGCCAGCGTAAAGGATATTGGGGTTGGTTGGGTTTACGGCGAACGCGCTGACGTACTTTTGGCAGCAGAGGGGTGGCAAGGACGGCAACGGCGTCCAGTTTGCGCCGCCATCGGTAGACTTGTAGAT
>DATFUG010000291.1:0-3491 GCA_035261025.1 Steroidobacteraceae bacterium
CGCGCATGCCGAAAACGGATTACTACCGGCTTCTGGATGTGCCCCGCAACGCCAGCGAGGCGGACATCAAGAAGGCCTATCGCCGCCTGGCGATGAAATTTCACCCGGACCGCAATCCCGGGGACAAGAGCGCGGAGGAGAGTTTCAAGGAGGCCAAGGAAGCCTACGAAGTGCTCTCCGACGCCGGCCGGCGCGCCATCTATGATCAGCACGGCCACGCCGGCATCGACGCGGCCCGTCAGGGCGGTGGCGGTTCCGGTTTCGGCGGCGCCGAGCAGTTCAGCGACATTTTCGGCGACGTCTTCGGCGACATTTTTGGTGGCGCCCGCCGCGGCGGCGCCCGCTCGCAGGTGTACCGCGGGGCGGACCTGCGCTACGACGTCGAACTCGATCTGGCCGAAGCGGTTTTCGGCCACACTCTGGAGATCGATCTCACCAAACTGGTCGAGTGCGAGGTCTGCCACGGGAGCGGCGCCGCCAAGGGCAGCAGCCCCGTGCAATGCGAGACCTGTGCCGGCTCCGGGCAGGTCCGCGTCTCGCAGGGGTTCTTTACCCTGCAGCAGACCTGTCCGCAGTGCCGAGGCGCCGGGCGCGTGGTCCGCAACCCGTGCGATGCCTGCCTCGGCCAGGGACGGGTCCGCAAGCACAAGAAGCTCTCGGTCAAGATTCCCCGTGGGGTCGACAATGGCGATCGCGTGCGCCTGACGAACGAAGGCGAGGCCGGACGGAACGGTGGCCCATCGGGTGACCTGTACGTCGAGGTGCACGTGCGGGAGCACCCCATCTTCGAACGAGACGGGGCGCACTTGAGCTGCGAGGTCCCGCTGTCCTTCGCGACGGCGACCCTGGGAGGCGCGGTCGATGTGCCGACCCTGGACGGTGAAGTGAGCCTGAAAGTACCGCCGGAGTCGCAGTCGGGCCGGGTATTTCGCCTGCGGGGCAAGGGCATCCAGCCGGCCCGGGGAGGCCAGCAGGGGGATCTGTTCTGCCGGGTCGTGATCGAAACGCCGGTCAAGTTGTCGACCGAGCAGCGCGAGCTGCTGCAGAAGTTCGACGAGTCGCTCCGGCACGACGGCAATCGCCATGCGCCGCGCCAGAAGAGTTTCCTCGAGGGCGTCAAACGATTCTTCAAGGCCGCCCCTTGATCAGGCTCGTCCTGATTGGCGCGACCGGCCGGATGGGCCGTGCCCAGATTCGCCTGCTGCCGGAATTCCCCCAGCTGCAGCTCCAGGCGGCGATTGCAGGACCCCGCAGCACCCACTTGGGTCGTGACAGCGGTGAGCTGGCGGGCGTCGCATCAAACGGAGTGCCCGTGGCGGCCGACCTGGACGGGGCGCTCAAGGGCGCAGGCCTCGCGATCTGCTTCTCCGCCGCACAGGCGGCGGGGTCGGCGGCGAGGGCCTGCGCGGCGGCAGGGGTGCCCTTGCTGATGGGGACCACCGGACTGGACTCGCCGGCCAAGGCGGCACTCAAGGAGGCCGCGGATTCGATTGCGGTGCTGGTCGCGGCCAACACGAGCCTCGGTGTGGCGTTGCTGCAGGAACTGGTGCGGCGGGCGGCCGAGGTGCTGCCCGCCGATTTCGACATCCAGATCCAGGACACGCATCACCGGGACAAAGTGGATGCGCCGTCGGGCACCGCGCTGGCCCTCGGGGCCGCGGCGGCTGAAGGGCGCAAGACACAGCTGGCGCCCGGTTATGTTGCACTGCGGGGAGGCGATGTCATCGGCGAGCACGAAGTCCGGTTCCTGGGGCCGGGTGAGCAGGTACGGCTCGGGCATAGTGTGACGGATCGCTCGGTTTTCGCCCGGGGCGCCCTCCGGGCCGGTTGCTGGCTAGCGGCCCAGAAGGCCGGGGCCTACCAGATAGCCGATGCCCTGGAAAAATAAATTCCTGCGCGGCGGCGCGTAGATCTCACTAAGCCCATAAATCTCAAAAGGAAATCGGGCCTATTTTCGCCTTTCCCGACCCTTATGGCGCATGGACAGGGCAGGCGGCGATCCTTAGAATTTCTCGCGTAATCCGATTGTCGGGTTAGTCCGCACAAGGCGGGGGGCGTTCCACAAGAACTCCTCCCGCTTTGTGCATATGCGCGCGGAAAACATTCAGTGCGTGTCCGGCGGCGAGCACTTCGCCGGAGGGGGAAGGCAGACGTGACTTCACCAGCGGTGCTGGCTCTGGCAGATGGCAGCATCTTCCGTGGCCAGTCAATCGGCGCAAGCGGCAACACCACTGGCGAAGTCGTTTTCAATACCGCCATCACGGGCTATCAGGAAATTCTCACCGATCCCTCCTACGCCCGTCAGATCGTCACTCTCACTTACCCGCATATCGGCAACACCGGGACGACGCCTGAGGACATGGAGTCCGGGCAGGTCTATGCCGCAGGTCTGGTGATTCGCGATCTGTCGATCGCCACCAGCAGCTGGCGCGCCGAATCTTCACTCAGCGAGTTCCTGCAGCGCAGCCGCACGGTGGCCATCGCGGGCATTGACACGCGCCGCCTCACACGGCGGCTTCGTGAGGGCGGAGCGCAGGCCGGCTGCATCATGACCGGCGAAAAACTTGATGAAGCGGCCGCGGTACGTGCGGCGACCCGCTTTCCCGGCCTCAAGGGCATGGATCTTGCCAAGGTGGTGAGCACGCGCGAGAGCTACCAGTGGAATGAAGGCGGGCTCGATCGCGACGGGGAGCGCCCGGTCGTGCGTGCCCAGCAACGGCTGCACGTGCTGGCCTACGACTACGGCATCAAGCGCAATATCCTGCGCCTGCTCTCCGACCAGGGTTGCCGCGTGACCGTGGTGCCCGCTGCGACGAGCGCCGAGGATGCGATGGCGCAGCGGCCGGACGGCATCTTTCTGTCGAACGGTCCCGGCGATCCTGAACCCTGCGACTACGCGATTCGCGCCATCGGTGACCTGCTGAATACCGAAATACCCATTTTTGGCATCTGCCTGGGACATCAGCTGCTCGCGCTCGCCAGCGGCGCCCGCACGGTGAAGATGAAGTTCGGGCACCATGGGGCCAATCACCCCGTGCAGGAGCTGGCCACCGGGCGCGTCCTGATCACGAGCCAGAACCACGGATTCGCGGTCGACGAATCGAGCCTGCCGGAGAATCTGGTCGCGACGCACCGCTCGCTCTTTGACGGGAGCCTGCAGGGCGTCGCGCGCACCGATCGGGTGGCCTTCAGCTTCCAGGGCCACCCTGAGGCCAGCCCCGGGCCACACGACATGAGCCCTCTGTTCGAGGCCTTCACGCAGGCGATGCTGCGACGGCTCCAGGCCCAACTGCGCACCGCGCGCCTGGCCGTCCGCCGCCAGGTGGCCGAGGGCTGACGGCCCCCGGCCAGCACGCATGCCAAAACGCACCGACATCCACAGCATCCTCATCATCGGAGCCGGGCCCATCATCATCGGGCAGGCCTGCGAGTTCGACTATTCGGGCGCCCAGGCCTGCAAGGCGCTGCGCGAGGAGGGGTATCGGGTCATC
>DATFUG010000292.1:0-2444 GCA_035261025.1 Steroidobacteraceae bacterium
AGCAGCCGCAGCCGCCGCTCGAGCGGCGCGCGCTTGAGGCACAGGCCCGCGATGCGGCGGATGACCAGCGCGTCGGCCGTGTGAAAATCGAGGGTGCGCGCCCGCGTGACCGAGCGGAAATTGTCGTAGCGCAGCTTGATCGCGACAGTGCGTCCGGCGTAGCCGTGGCGCTGCAGGTCGGCGGCCAGCCGCTCGCACAGCGAGGTGAATACCGCGCCCAGTTCCGCGCGATCGCGCACGGCATGCAGGTCGCGATCGAAGGTCGTCTCGCAACTCATCGACACCGGCTCGCTGCTGGTGACGATATCGCGCGCATCGCGCCCCCAGGCCGCCTCGTGCAGCCAGCCGCCGTGATGCTGGCCGAAATGCCCGACCAGCCATTCGCGCTCGCACTGCGCCAGCTCGCCGATGGTGCGGATGCCGAGCTGCTCCAGGCGCTCGCCGGCCTTGGGGCCCACACCGTTGATCCTGCGGCAGGGTAGCGGCCAGATGCGCTCCGCCAGATCGCCGGCATGGAGAATGGTGATGCCGTTGGGCTTGTTCAGTTCGCTGGCCATTTTCGCCAGCAGCTTGTTGGGCGCCACACCGATCGAACAACTCAGGCCCGTGCTGGCGCGCACGGCCTGCTGGATCTGGCCGGCGAGCGTGCGGCCGCCCTGTTCGGTGCCCCCGGGTGCTGCGTCAAAATCGATGTACACCTCGTCGATGCCGCGATCCTCCATGCGCGGCGCGAGTGCCGTGACCGCGGCCTTGAACAGCCGCGAGTAGTGCCGGTACTGCTCGAAGTCGGCCGGCAACAGCACCGCCTGCGGGCACAGGCGCGCCGCGTGCATCAGCGCCATGCCCGAATGCACGCCGAATTCGCGCGCGACGTAGGTGGCGGTCGTCACCACTCCGCGTCCCGCGTAGTCGGCCAGGCGCTCGAATCCGGCGGCGCCATCGCGCCCGGCGCCGCTGCGGCGCCCGCCAATGACCACCGGCTGGCCGGCAAGCTGCGGGTAGCGCAGCAGCTCGACGGAGGCGTAGAACGCATCCATGTCCAGATGCGCGATGCGCCGCTCGCTCATCGGCCCCGCCGCGCTCATGCGTCAGGCTGGCCGTGCCAGATGCGGCTATGGAGCGGGCGGGCTCCGGCGTTGTACACGAGCTCGGCCGGGTGCGTCACATTCCAGACGGCCAGGTCGCACCACTTGCCCGCTTCAATGCTGCCGCTGTCCTGGAAGCATCCCAGGGCCCGCGCCGCTTCACGCGTGGCGCCGAGCAGGCACTCGCTGGTGCTCAATCCGAATTCCACGGCCGCAAGGTTCATGGCCAGGAGCATCGAAGTCAGGGGCGAAGTGCCGGGATTGCAGTCCGTGGCCACCGCCATCGGCACGCGCAGGCGCCGCAGGGAGGCCACGGGCGGACGCTGGCGCTCACGCAGGAAGTAGTAGGCCCCGGGCAGCAGCACCGCCACGGTGCCGGCCCCCGCCATCGCCGCTACTCCCGCATCATCCGTGTATTCCAGGTGATCCGCCGACAGCGCGCCGTGCCGCGCGGCCAGCGCGGCGCCCTGCTGGTTCGACAACTGATCGGCGTGCAGCTTCAGCGGCAGACCGCAGGCGCGAGCGGCGCTGAAGGCCGCGCTGACCTGCGCGGGAGTAAAGGCCAGGTGTTCGCCGTAGGCATCGAAGGCGTCCGCCACGCCGCTGGCCGCCATCGCCGGAATCCACTCCAGGCACAGCTTTTCCATATAGCCCGCGGCATCGCCAGAAAATTCCACCGGCAGGGCATGCGCACCCAGGTAGGTCGTGATCACCGACAGGAGGCGGGACTCGCCGATCGCGCGCGCGGCGCGGAGCATGCGCAGCTCGGTGTCGAACTCCAGGCCGTAGCCCGATTTCACCTCGAGCGTCGTAACGCCTTCGGCCAGCAGGGCATCGACGCGGGGCAACGCGCTCTCGGTCAGCTCCTGCTGCGTGGCGGCGCGCGTCGCCGCCACCGTGGACAGGATCCCACCCCCGCCGCGGGCGATGCTCTCATAGCTCTCTCCGGCCATGCGTCGCTCGATTTCTGAGGCACGATTACCGGCGTGCACGATGTGGGTGTGGCAATCGATCAGGCCTGGAGTGACCAGCCGTTCGTCCAGGTCGAGCTCGTGGACCCCGGGAAACTGGCGCCGCAGTTCCGCCGCCGTTCCGATCGCGGCGATCCTGCCGTCACGCTCGGCAATAGCGCCGGGTGCCGGCAAGACCTCGGAGGGCGCGCCTGGCGGCACCGGGGCAGCGGACCAGATCCGCGCATTGACATACAGGCGTGCGTGCATGGCCCGGAGATTACCTGCCTCCCACCGTCAACGCCAAGCCGATGCTAAGATCGTGCGATGCAGGCCGAGGGCACAGCGCCGGGCGCGGTCAGTTTTGCCAACCTGTGGTGGAAAGGCCGCTGGCTGCGCGACGCCACGG
>DATFUG010000293.1:0-9753 GCA_035261025.1 Steroidobacteraceae bacterium
TGCAGGTTCGCCCACAGGACCGCACCGTTCACCCGCTCCACGACGTGCCACAGGTGATGGTGGTTGTTCCAGTAGATGCCGATGAACACGAAGCTCATGGCATAACTGAGGATCTTGGGCCACAGCGGCAGCAATGCGGCGAGCGTCGGCTGCAGCGGAACCCTGAGCTCCAGCACCATGATGGTGATGATGATAGCGAGCACGCCGTCGCTGAAGGCCTCCAGCCGCGATTTCTTCAAGCCCGGCTCCCGGGGGCGCCGGCACTGCCCGCCGCGCCCTCCCCGGCGACGCGGCGGCCGAAGATCAGCACATCGCGTTCCACACCGTCGAGCAGTGCGACGCGCGGCAAGCGGCCCCATTGCTCGTAGCCAAACTGCGCGAACAGCTCCACGCTCGGTACATTGTGGCTGAAGATGATACCGAGAAGCGTGTGCAGGCCGAGCTGCGGCGCGGCCGCCGCGGCCGCGCGCAGCAGGTGTGCGCCGATGCCGCGGCGGCGGGCGCGCCCGGCCACGTAGACGCTGATCTCGGCGGTCGCGTGGTACGCCGGTCGCCCATAGAAAGAGCTGAAACTGAGCCAGGCGTTGACGGTGCCCTGCTGCTCCAGCACCCACAGTGGGCGTGAGGCGCGGCGATGCTCCGCAAACCAGGCGCGCCGGCTGTCGATGCTCACCGGCTCGAGGTCGGCAGTCACCAGGCGCGAGGGGATCGTCTCGTTGTAGATGGCGACGATGGCGGGCAGGTCGGCCTCGGTGGCCACGCGGTGCGAATACGGTTCCTCGACCATGACCGCCCGCATGCTAGCAGAGCCACCCCGCTGTTCAGTACTGTGACCGACCTACCAGCTGCCGCACCGCAGGATCAGGGACACTGCGCCGATGAGCACCACGCAGCTCCAGGTGGCCGCCGACGATTACCGGATCACTGCCGAGGATGTCCTGCTGTGCGCGCAGCTGCACAGCTCGATGGTGGTGTGCCTGTACGACGCGGTCGGCGAGTGCGGGGCGATGCTGCACCTGCGGCTCGCCGCGCCCGGACAGGCGCGCGATCCGAATCTGACCGACAACACGCTGTCCGGCAACCTCTCGTTGCTGACGCGCGCCTTGCGGGAACTCAGTGCTGCGGATCCGCGCGCCCAGCATTGGCAGGCGCGACTGGTCGCGCAGTCGGAAGACCGGGAAACCTCACGCGAGCGCTGCGATGGACTGCAGGCCTTCATCGGCGAATTTCTCAAGGACGAGGGCATCCGGCTCGTGAGCACGATGGCTCATCTTGAGAGTGAAGTCTCCGTGCAGTTCCGGCCGGCAATGGGCCAGGTACAGACCCTGACCGCCGGCTCCTCAGACCCGGGCTGATGCTTCCGGCACGGCGGCGCCCTCGGCCCGCAGCAGCGCGAATTTCGTAGCCACACCGCCATGCGCGGAAAAGCCACCCGCCTTGCCGCCGGCCGCCATTACCCGGTGACAGGGCACGATGATCGGCACGGGGTTGCTCCCCATCGCCCGGCCAATCGCGCGCGCCGCTCCCGGCTGGCCCAGCTGCGCCGCGAGCGCCCCGTAACTGACCGTCCGGCCCGCCGGTATGGCGCGCGCCGCCTGATACACGCGCCGCTGGAACGGGCTGAGTCCGCCCAGGTCCAGGACAATGTCCGACAGCTCCGTCCCCGCCCCGTCGAGCAATCGCTGGATCGCTTTAATCGCCCGGCGCACCGGCGCGGGCGGCTCGCGCCGCTGGAGTCCCGGGCTACGGCGGCGCAGGCGCGCGATGGTCGCCGCTTCATGGCGCTCGGGCAGCTGCAGGGCCACGATGCCGACCGCGCTCCAGGCCACGGCGCAGCGGCCGATGGGGGTGTCGAACAGCGTGTAGCCGGGGTTCGTCATGCGGGAGTGCAATAGTACCCCCGCGGGGCGGGACCGCGCGAGATCAGCGCCCCCGCCACAGGTAGATCGCAGCCGCGACCACGCCCAGCAGCACCACCACCGTCCGCAGCAATTGCGGCGACAGCCGCCGGCCCACTCGCCCGCCCCACGCACCGCCCACCAGTGCTCCCACGGCCAGCACCGGAACGATGCGCCAGTTCACCGGTCCGCTCGCGGCGAACAACAACGCCGCGGCGCAATTCGTGGCCAGGGACAGGGCCTGCTTGAGCGCGTTCAGGCGCGGCAGCGTGTCGGTGTAGGACAGCCCCAGGGCGGCCAGCACGATCACGCTCGCACCGGCGCCAAAATAGCCGCCGTAGACATTGGCGGCGCCGACCAGCGGCAACGCCAGGGCTAAGGACACGCCCGCGCCCGCCGCTTCCCGCCTCTCGAGCCAGCCGCGCAGCCGCTGCTGCACGCTGAGCAATATGCAGGCGCCCAGGAGCAGCCACGGCACGGCGTGGCCGAAGGCCAGTGCTCCGGTGTGCAGCAGCAGCAGGGCGCCACCGACACTGCACGCGACGGCGACGGGCAGGAGCACGTGCAGGCGCGCGGCCTGGTGGCGCAGGTCGTGGCGCTGCGCGAGCGCGGCACCCAGATACCCGGGACACAACCCGATCGTATTGCTCACGTTCGCCGTCAGCGGCGGCACCCCCATGGCCAGCAGCACCGGAAAGCTGATGAGACTGCCGCCGCCCGCCAGCGCGTTGACCGCGCCGGTCGCTAGGCCCGCCAGCGCGATCAAGGCAAACTGCGACAGGCTCAATGGCGCTGCTGGAAACGGGGCATGACCCGCAGCGCCAGCCAGTTGCGCAATTCGGCGAGCTTCAGCTGCTCATCCTGCATGGCCGGCCCCAGTCCATGCTTCCAGGTCAGGCGCCGGTCGCGCGGATTGAGCTGGAGTGCTCTGAGGTCGGCGACGAATCCATCCAGCTCGGGGCGCCCCGCGAACAGCTGTTCCTCGAGCAGGACGGGCGCGTAGCGCAGGGTGGTCGCCGCGATCTCGGAGTAACCGTATTCCGGGTGGTACTGCACGCCCCAGAACAGGCCGCGGCCGTGGCGCAGCTCCACGGCCTGCAGGCCCATGTCGCTGTGGGCCAGTTCCACGGCTCCGGCGGGCAACTGCGCGATGTCGTCGCGATGCACCGTGACGGCCTCGAACACCGGCGGCTTGCCGCCGAACATCGGATGATCACGGCCCGCCTGGTTGAGCGTGACGCGCCGCGCGAAACCGAATTCGCGCCCGAGCGGATTCGCTCGCACGCGGCCGCCCGCCACGGTCACCGCCACCTGCAGGCCCCAGCAGCTGCCAAAAAAGGGCGCGCCGCTGTCGAACACAGCCCTCGCCAGCTCGAGCTGCCGCTCGATCGGCGCGCCGCCGTCGTAGACATTCAGCGCCGAGCCGGTGATCGCCACACCGTCGTAGTCGGCCAGTGCCACGCCGTCGGGGAGCCGGACCTCACCGTCGGCCGGCCGCACGATGTCGCAGTCGAGCGGCGCCAGCTGCTGCAGCACCGCCGCGTAGCCCTCTCCGGACGGGCGGCCGCCCGCCGCCACCTGCTGCTCGCGCGTGGCGGCGCGGTTGCCGTCGATCACCAGGACACGCGGCCGGGTCATGGATCAGCTCGCCAGCTTCAGATCGCCCCTGACCGCCGATCGGAACAGCCGTGCGTAGGTGGCGGCGTCGGTGGGCCGGGGATTACTGCCCGCCGTAGGGTCGAGCGAGGCCTCGCGGCCGATCGTTTCCGGGTCCTTGAGGGTCACGCCGATCTCGGCGAGCGTGTGCGGGATGTGCAGGCGGCGGCGAAATGCCAGCACCCAATCGAAGAAGGCAGCAAAGGGCTCGCCGGAAAGGTCCAGGGTGCGGGCAATCACCCGCAGTTGCGGCTCGATGGCGGGCCGGTTGTGCACGATGACGTAGGGCAGGATGATTGCATTGGTCAGGCCGTGGTGCGTGTTGAAGAACACGCCTACGGGGTGAGCGATGGCGTGTACGGCGCCCAGCCCCTTCTGAAAAGCCGTCGCGCCCATGCTCGCCGCCGCCAGCATGCGCGAGCGCGCCTCGATGTCCTGGCCATTCTCGCAGGCGCGCGGCAGGTACTCCTGGATCAGGCGCATGCCCTCGAGCGCGACGCCGTCGGCCAGCGGATGGAACCCCGGCGCACAGTAGGCCTCGAAGCAGTGCACGAAGGCATCCATCCCGGTGGCCGCGGTGACGCCGGGCGGCAGGCCGACGGTGAGTTCCGGATCGCTGATGACGACGCCGGGCATCATCTTCGGATGGAAAATGATCTTCTTCTGGTGCGTGGTTTCGTTGATCACGACGCCGGCCCGGCCCACTTCGGACCCCGTGCCCGCGGTGGTTGGCACGGCGACCACGGGTGCGATGCCGCGCTCGTCGGCCCGCGTCCACCAGTCGCCGATGTCCTCGAAATCCCACATGGGGCGAGTCTGCCCGGACATGAAGGCGATCACCTTGCCGGCGTCGAGCGCCGAGCCGCCGCCAAAGGCGATCACCCCGTCGTGCCCGCCGTCGCGATAGGCGGCGAGACCGGCTTCAATGTTGGCGGCGACCGGATTGCCCCGCACGCCGGCGAACAGCCCCGTCCCCGGCACCAGCGTGCGCGCCTGGCGCACCATCGACGCGTCGCGCAGGCCTTCGTCGGTCACCAGCAGCGGGCGCTTGATGCCGAGTGCCGCGCAGGCCGCGCCCAGTTCGGCAATGCGTCCGGGGCCCGCCCAGACGCGCGTCGGATAATTCCAGTTGGCTTTGAGGATGACACTCACGTCTTCACCCGCAGATGAAAGGATTTCGGCCGCGTCAGGTGTTCATAGCCGACCACCGACAGCGTACAGCCCCGCCCCGAATCCTTCACGCCAACCCAGGCCAGGGCCGGATCGAGGTAGTCGCAGCGGTTCATGAACCAGGTGCCGGTCTGCACCCGCGCGCCCAGGGCCAGCGCGGCCCCTTCATCGCGCGTCCACACCGCGGCGGTGAGCCCGAAGGCACTGTCGTTCATCAGCTCCACGGCCTGGTCGTCCGACTGCACCCTCATGATGCCCGCGACCGGCCCGAAAATCTCCTCGCGCATCACCACCGATTCGGCCGGCGCATCGAGCAGCAGCTGCGGTGCCAGATAAGGCGTGCCCGGCTTGCTGGAGGGAAATGCCCGTTCATCGATCACGGGGCGCGCGCCGGCTTCGGTCGAGGCGCGCAGCTGCGCGCGCACGGCATCGGCCGCGCTGGTGCGCACGAGCGGACCCAGGGTGGTTTCCGCATCGAGCGGGTCACCCAACCGGTACTGCTCGACCAGTTCGGTGCAGCCCGCGGCAAAGCGCTCGTAGACGCTCTCGTGTACGTAGATGCGCTGCAGGCCGCAGCAGGACTGGCCGGAATTGAAAAACGCGCCGTCGACGATATTCTCGATGGCATGGGGCAGGTCGGCATCGTGACGCACGTAGACCGGATCGCAGCCGCCAAGCTCCAGGCCCACACCGATGAATCGCTCCGCCGCCACCCGCTGCACCGCGTGCCCGCCGGCCACCGAACCCGTGAAGGCCACGAAATCGATGCGCGGATCGCGAATCACACGCTCGGTGCCGGCGTGCTCGAGATGCAGCACCTGGAAGACGCCCGCCGGGAGCCCGGCGGCTGCGAAGCATTCCGCATAGCGCTCACCGCACAGCGGCGTCTGCGCCGAATGCTTCAGCACCACGGTGTTGCCGGCCAGCAGCGCGGGCACCACGCTGTTGACCGCGATCAGGTAGGGGTAATTCCAGGCCGCGACCACGAACACGACACCGAGCGGCTCACGGCGCACGAAGCGGCGGAAGTCCGGCTTCGGCCCGGCGTCGATATCGGCGAGCGATCGGCCCGCAATAGCCACCATGTGCCGCGCGCGCTCCAGCATGCCGCGCACTTCATTGGGTGCATAGCGGCTCGGCCGGCCCATCTGCCAAGTCAGTTCGGCCGCAATCTCGGCGCCGCGCGCCTCGAAGGCCGCGCAGAAGCGCTCGATGATCGCCGCGCGCTCAGCCAGCGGTACGGTGCGCCACAGGCGCTGCGCAGCGTGAGCGCGCAGCAGCGCCGTCTCGATCTGCGTGGGCGTCGCCGCCTCGCGTTCGACGTACACGCGCCCGTCGACAGGGCTGATGGTCTTCATCATCAGATGATCTCGAAGTAGCGCGCCAGCTCCCAGTCGGTGACGGCGCGCCGGAACTCGCGCTCTTCCCACTCACGGCTGGCGGCAAAGTGTTCGACGAAGGGCGCACCAAACAGTTCCTGGGCCGTCTTCGAGCGCGCGAACTGTGCCGCCGCGTCGGTGAGCGTGCGCGGCAGCTGGCGCTTGGCCGGGAGCTTGCGATCGTAGGCATTGCCGGTGATGGGCTCGTCCGGCTCGATGCGCTGTTCGATGCCCCACAGTCCGGAACCGACCGCTGCCGCGATCGCCAGGTAGGGGTTGATGTCAGCGGCCGCGATGCGGTATTCCACGCGCTGGCTTTTTGGGCCGCCCTGGATCACCCGCAGTGCGCAGGTGCGGTTTTCGACGCCCCAAGTCGCCGAGGTCGGCGCCCAGAAGCCCGGCACAAGCCGCGAGTAGCTGTTGACGGTGGAGGCCACCATCGCCAGGAGCTCGGGCATCAGGGCCTGCTGGCCGCCCACGAACCAGCGCAGTTCGTCCGACATCGTGTGCGGCTTCTTCTCATCGTAGAACGCCGGCGAACCGTCCTTGCGCGTCATCGACATGTGCAGGTGGCCGCTCTGGCCGGGCATCTGCTGCGACCACTTCGCCATGAAGGTCGCCATCAGGCCGCGCCGCTGCGCCAGCACCTTGGTGAAGGTCTTGAACAGTGCGGCGCGATCAGCCGCTTCGAGCGCCTCGCAGTAATGCAGCGCAGCTTCCATCACGCCGGGCCCGGTCTCGGTGTGCAGCCCCTCGATGGGCGTGCGCATCTGCGCGGCCTGCAGGAGCAGCGCCTGGTAGAGTTCCGAGTGCACCGAGCTGCGCAGCATGGAATAGCCGAAGTAGCCCGGCGTCAGGTTCTTCAGCCCGCGATAGCCCTTCTCGCGCACGCTGTCCGGCGTCTCGCTGAATACAAAGAACTCGAACTCCGCTGCCGCCGAGAGGGCGTACCCATGGTCCGCTGCGCGCTTCAGCACCCGCCGCAGCGTCGCGCGCGGACAGACCTGCTCGGCCCTGCCGGCAAACTCGCCCAGGAACAGCAGCATGTTGCCTTCGAAGGGCAGGCTCCGGCAGGTCTCGGGCAGCAATCGCACCCACGCGTCGGGGTAGGCCGTGTGCCAGCCCGTGAAGCTGACGTTGTCGTACTGCTGGTCGTTCGAGTCCCAGCCCAGCACCACGTCGCACATGCCGAAGCCCTTGTCGAGCGCCGAGAAAAACTTCTCGCGATCGATGTACTTGCCGCGCAGCAACCCGTCATTGTCGAAAATACCCACCTTGACGTGTTCCAGGCCGCGCTCCTCGACGATGGCGCGTGCCTGGGCCGCGGTTCGTACCTCTTCCGGCTTCATCATTCGGCTCCCTTAGAGGCGATCGAAGGTGTTCTTGGGCCGGCACGCTGCGTGCGGCATCGCCTTAAGCGTCAAGAATATCCACTAGCCCGCCCGCTCTGGCAATACGAGCCACCGCGCAGGGCAATAAGTGACTGATGCGGTTCGCTCTTTTGAGGATGCGCCGGCCGCAGCCGCCTTCAGGAGCGCCACTCCGTGAGCTGCTCGATCTCGCAGAGCCGCTGCCAGCTCGCGCGTGCGCGCAGGAGCGTCGCGAAGTGCCGGAGCGAGGGCCATTCGAGCGCTGAGCGGGGCATGTTCCGCGACCAGCGCATGTACATGATCAGCAGCAGGTCCGCGGCGGAAAATTCCGCACCCAGCAGGTAGGGGCCGCTCGCCGAGAGCTGCGCCTCAAGGCGCGCCCACGCCGCTTCGATGCGCGCCTGGAGCGCGGCGCGCACCGGGGCCGGATGTTCGCTGGCACCCAGATCGGGCGGATAGAACCAGTGGCGATAGCTCGCTCCCAGCGCGTTGCTCAGGTACACGATCCACTGGTACCAGGCCTGGCGCTGCACGCTCCCCGGCGGCGGCGCCAGGCGGGTCGCAGGATGCCGGTCGGCGATCAGCATCAGCAGCGCGCCTGATTCCGTGTAGGGCTGTCCGTCGACCAGCAGTGTGGGGACCTGGCCCAGGGGATTGAGGCGCAGATACTCCGCGCTGCGCTGCTCCCGCTTGGACAAATCCACCAGCTTGAGCTCGTAGGGCGCGCCCGCCTCGAGCAGCGCCAGGTGCACCGCCATGCTGGCGGTGCCAGGGGAATAATACAGCGTGTACATGACTAGTCCGCAGGACGCCGATGATGCGCGCAGAGCCGCCCCGTACGTTACTGAGTGTCGCCCGGCGGCGCAACGCCCGCGCCGGCGTACTCGTCGCGGCGCTGTACCCAGAATTGGTTGCGCCCGTGCTCGTTGCGCCCCTCCGGTACCAGGTCCAGATAGTGATAGGCGGTGTTGAGGATATCGATGCCGCGGGCAAAGCTGGAGTAGGTGTGGAGTATTTTCCCCGACTCGTCCCGGAAAAAGACCCTGACGCCTTCGCGATCGGGAGGTCCGGCATCCTGCACCGCGTAGTTGTAGTGCACGCGCTTGCTCGCCAGTGCGGCGGGCGTAAAGGACACCTGGTAGTCGAAATTAAACGCGTTCTGACCCGAGGACATCCATTTGAACGTCCATCCCATCCGGCGCCGGTAGGCCGCGAGCTTGGCGTAGGACGCGCGCGCGATCGCCACCATGGTCACGTCGCGGCGATTGAGATGGACGATGATCGGATCAAAATTGTCGGCCCAGAAGGAGCAGTGCTTGCAGCCCGCGTCCCAGTCCGGCGCAAACATGAAGTGATAGACGATGAGCTGGCTGCGGCCGGCGAACAGCTCCGCCAGCGACTCGCTGCCGTCGGGTCCCTCGAAGCGATACTCAGCGCTCACTTCTTCCCAGGGCAGATCGCGCCGCGCCTGGCTGAGCGCCTCGCGCTCGCGGGTGAATGCCTTCTCCCGCACCAGGAGCGCTCGCCGGGCCTTCAGCCACTGCTCGTGTGAAACAACCTTGTGCTTGCCGCTCATGCCTCTTGACTCCTGCGGTGCGGTGAATGGCGGATGTTCAGGGGCCGATCCGGGTATTCAGTGCCCCGCCAGTTATGCAAGTGTCTGGTTGTGTGTCAAGCGTGGCGCCGGCGCCATTCCCGACCATGGCGGCCCGGGCGGGCCCTTGACGCTTGCGCATAATTATGCACAATACCTGCATGTTTATGCAGAGGCCCCAATGCTGACCGACCACCACCAGCACGAGCGGCGCGACGCCATCCTGAGCATTCTGGGCAACGGCATCGTGCGCCGGCAGGCGGAGCTGACGCAGCTGCTGAAAAAGCGCGGCTTCGCCGTGACGCAATCCTCGGTGAGCCGCGACCTGCGCGAGCTGGGCGTGCTCAAGGCCAGCGGCCGCTATCTGCCGCCGCCGCCCGAGACCGCGCACGCGCACGGCAACCTCGGGAGCCTCGCGCCTTTCGTGCGCTCGGCGCGCCCCGCCGGCGCCACCCTGACCGTGCTGCGCACCAGCACCGGCGCGGCCCAGAGCGTCGCGGTCGCACTCGACAAGGCGGAGTGGCCCGAGGTGGTGGGGACGATTTCCGGCGACGACACGATCTTCATCGCCACCGCCGACCCGCGCGCCCAGCAACGGCTGCTGGCCCGCCTGCGCGAACACTTCGGCGCCTAGGAGGGGCGGTGAACACTCCCGCGGGCGCGAAGCCCATCGTCCTCGCCTATTC
>DATFUG010000294.1:0-5364 GCA_035261025.1 Steroidobacteraceae bacterium
GTGCTGCGCGCCGTGCGCATGCTCAATCATGCGGCCTGGATTGCCGAGCGCTGGGCCGATCCGGCCTTCCCGCGGGCGTTCCCCTGGTTCGGTGAAGCCAGATTCTGGGACCAGCACGTACGCGACCTGATGGAACAATCCGCCCTCCTGGACGGTTCCGTGGTGCTCGGGTTCTGAGTGCGGGGCGTTCATGGTACTGTGTCCGGCGGCCAGGATTAGGTGCAGCGTGCGGGCAGGATCAGTTTTGCGGGCGATAATGCTGGGTACGGCGGCCCTGGTGTCCGGTTGCGGCGCCAGCACGGACGAGGCGCGCGCCCAGCATGAGGCACGGACGGCCGCGCACACCGACGCTGCGACGCTGGCAGCCACCGATGTGGATATGGTCAGCGCGGTCAGTGCGGTCGCGTCCGCCACGCCGGTCAGCCTTAAGTTTCGCCTAAGCGATCCGCCGCTCGTCGGTCAGATGCTGCGCCTGGAGCTCGCCCTGGTGCAGGCGCCCGGGCTGGACATCGATTCAATGCTGGTTTCGCTCCAGCCCAGTGATGGGCTGCAGGTCGAATCCGGACACATTGTAGAAATTCAGGCGCCCGCCGTCGGCACCACACACCACATCAACGTGACGCTGCGTCCCCAGGAGCAGGGGCTGCTGAATCTGGGCGCGACCGTCCTGGTCAATGCCGGTGGCGTCTCATTGACACGCAATTTTTCGATCCCGCTGATCGCCGCTCCGGCGCCCCAGCCCTAGCCTGCACCAGGGCAAAGCGCCCACTCCTTTTGAACCTGTTCCGGGATGCGGCTCACGCGCACCCGCCGGGCCTCTCCGTATCATCCTGTGGAGCTTCCGGCCTCACAGGGTTATGTCAAGAGATACCAGCGCCTCGATCGCGGTGCCGACGCTGCAGCCTGCCACGGAGTCTGCGGGTGGCGACACTATTGCTGCCGGCGCCGACCTGCATCCACGCCTGCGTGCGCAGCTGGAGGCCCTCGCGCGCACGCCGGGTTCCGCCGTAGCGCTGAACGCACTGCTGCCGCTCATCAGTCAACAATACGAGAAAATCGACGAGGAGCGCCGCGGTGTCGTCCGCTCGATGCAACTGCTGGCGGAGGAAGCGCGCTCCTTTGCACAGGGACTGGCGAATGCGGATGCCGGCCAGTTGCGTGCCATCCTCGATCACATCAAGGACGTTGTCATCACGACCACGGGCGACGGCGCGATCTGCGTTTTCAATCCCACCGGGGAGCAGCTGTTCGGCTATTCGCAGGCCGAGTTGATCGGCGTCTCGATCGCGCGGCTGCTGCCGGACCTGGCCATACAGGGTTCGCTACAGCGGGGCCTGCAGGCCTTCGCCAATGTCAGTGGTTACGAGGGGCGCAGTCCGGAGCCGCGGCCCACGCAAGCTCGACGCAAGGGCGGTGCACTGTTTCCAGTGGAAGTCATCGCCAGCCTGGTGCGCATTGACCGCCGGGATGTATTCGTGCTCTGCCTGCGCGATACCAGCGAGCGCCGCATTTCCGAGCAGGCCCTGCGTGACAGCGAAGCGCGCTACCGCACCCTCGTCGAGGCGGCGCCCGAGGTCATCGTCGTCATTAACGCGAAAACGGGCGTGTGCGGCGATGCCAATGAGAATGCCCTGCAGTTTTTCGGTATGACGCGCGAACGGATCGGATCACTCGTCCTGGCCGACCTGCTGCGCGCCGCAGCCGGCGCGCCCCCGCTGGATTCGGAGCAACGCTCGCCCCAAGTTTTCGAGTGGGTCTACCGGCCCGCGGACGGCACTGCGATCGCCACGGAAGTGAGGCTGATGCCTTTGCCCGGACAGGGCGAGCTGGTGCGAGCCAGCATTACCGACATTACGGATCGAAAGCGCGCACAGACCATCATGGCTGGCGAGCGCAACGTCTTTGAGCGCATCGCGGCAGACGCACCGCTGCGCGAAGTGCTGGAGGCAACGGTCAGTCTGGTCGAGGCCATCTGCGCTGATTTTGTAGTCAGTATCGGCCGCCTCGGCTCCGACGGCCGGAGCTTTGTCGAAGTGATCGGCTCGCGCCTGTCCCCGGAGCTGCGCGCCGCCGACGAGCATACCCCCATCGACGTGCGCAATGGTTCGAGCGCGGCGGCCGTATACCTGGGCCGTGCCGTGCTGGTCGGCAACGTGCGTACGGACCCGTATTGGCAGCGGCGCCGTGCGCTGGCCGAGTCTGCGGGCTTTGCCGCAGCGTGGGCAGTGCCGATCAAGGCCGCGGGTGGCAAGGTGCTCGGCGCACTGACCGTTTACCGCACCCTGGCGGGCAAGCCGCAGGAGCGCGATCTGGAACTCATCGCGCACGCGGCGCGCCTGGCGGCCGTGGCGATGGAGCGGCGCTACGCCGCCGAGGCGCTGCGCGCGAGCGAGTCAAAATTCCGCGGCCTCTACGAAAGCGTGCTCGAGGGCGTGTATCAGTCCACGCCCGAAGGCAAGATCCTTGCGGTCAATCCGGCGTTCGTGAAGATCCTGGGGTTCAACAGCGCCGAGGAGATTTACGCGCTGCCCGGCGCCGCTTCGCTGTACTGGGATCCGAAGGCCCGCATCAGCTTTGTCCAGGAATTGGAACGCGCCGGCGCGATGTACAGCGCGGAGTCCGTGCTGCGGCGGCGGGATGGCGCCCGGGTCGTGGTGCTCGAAAGCGCGCGTGTAGTGTGCGATGAGGAGCAGCGCGTCGTCGCCTACGAGGGCACGATTGCCGACATCACCGAGCGCAAGCGCGTGGAGCAGGCGATCTTTGAGGAAAAAGAGCGCGCCCAGGTCACGCTGCAATCGATCGGCGACGCGGTGATCACCACCGACCGCGAGGGCCGCATCGAATACCTGAATCCGGTGGCGGAGCAGTTGTCCGGCTGGCGGGGCGCAGAGGCGCGCGGCGAGACGATCATGACGGTCCTGCGCCTGCGCGATGAGGTCACGCACCAGGAAATCGAGAACCCGCTGCTGCGCTGCCTGCGCGAGGACAAGCTCGTGAATTTTGGCGAGCACAGCGTGCTGGTCAACCGGCTCGGCCAGGACATCGCCATCCAGAATTCCGCGGCGCCGATCCGCGATCGCGAGGGCCGCACCGTCGGAGCAGTGGTGGTATTTCGCGATGTCACCAAGGAGCGGCGCCTGAAGCGCGCCCTGTCGTTCCAGGCCAGCCACGACGCGCTCACCGGCCTGATCAACCGGCGCGAATTCGACAATCGGCTGCAGGTGGCGCTGCAGAGCGCGCGCGACGGGGAGGGCACGCACGCCCTGCTGTACGTCGATCTTGACCAGTTCAAGGTCGTCAACGACACCTGCGGCCACAGCGCCGGCGACCGGCTGCTGCGTGATGTCACCGCGCTGCTGCAGTTGCACGTGCGCGCCGCGGATCTCATCGCCCGCCTCGGGGGCGACGAATTCGGCATCCTGGTGCAGCACTGTTCGCTGGAGCAGGCACTGCGCATCGCGGATCAGATTCGCCAGGCGGTGCGCGACTATCGCTTTATCTGGGAGCAAAATACCGCGAGCATCGGCGCGAGCATCGGCCTGGTTGAGATTAGCGCCGACAGCGACAGCGTGGCGAGCCTGATGAGCGCCGCCGACATTGCCTGTTATGCCGCCAAGGATGCCGGCCGCAATCGCGTCCACGTCTACGACTCCAGCGAGGTGTCGGGCCGCCACCGCGAGATGTACTGGGTCAGCCGTGTCACGCGCGCGGTGGACGACGGGCGCCTCGAGCTCTACAGCCAGCCCATCATCGCCACGCGACCCGATTCACCCCGCCTGCCGCCCTTCCATGAACTGCTGGTGCGGCTCCGTGACGATGACGGCGAGCTGATACTGCCCGGTGAGTTCATTCCGGCCGCGGAGCGCTACAACATCGTCAGCGCCATTGACCGCTGGGTGCTGGAGCACGCCGTCGCGCGCCTGCGCGAATTCCTCGCCGCCGGACTGGAGCCGCCGCTCCTGGCGCTCAATCTCTCGGGCATTTCCATCTGTGAACGCAGTTTCCTCGATCATGTGCTGGCGCAGCTTGAGGACCCATTGATTGGCAGGAACCTGTGCTTCGAGATCAGCGAGACCGCCGTGATCACCAGCCTGTCGCAAGCGGTGTTCTTCATGCAGGAAGTCAAGAAGCGGGGCTGCCGCTTCTCGCTCGATGATTTCGGTACCGGCATGTCTTCGTTTCACTATCTCAAGAGCCTGCCGGTGGATTTTCTCAAGATCGACGGCCAGTTCGTCGGCAACCTGGGCACCGATCCGGTCGATCGCAGCATGGTCGAGGCGATCACCAAGGTCGCTGGAGCTTTGGGCATTGCCACGATCGCCGAGCGGGTCGAGACCGCCGAGGCGCTCGAGCAGCTCACGCAGCTCGGCGTCGATTTCGCGCAGGGGTTTCAGGTGGCACGGCCCGAGCCGCTGCGCCCCGTGGTCGGCTGAGTCGGACAGGGCACGTACCGCCCGCCCTGAGGGACGGGGCTATTGGCGCACCGGCCGCGATCCAGCTAGCATGCGCGCCCCGCGCGCTAATTCCGCGACCGGCAGGACCCAGGCCCCGATGAACGTCGTCACCCGTTTTGCCCCGAGCCCAACCGGTTTGCTGCACATTGGCGGCGTGCGCACGGCGCTGTTTTCCTGGCTGTATGCCCGCCATAACGGTGGCAAATTCATCCTGCGAGTCGAGGATACGGATCGCGAGCGCTCTACCGATGAAGCGACGCGCGTGATCCTCGAAGGCATGCAATGGCTTGGACTTACGGCGGATGAAGGGCCGTACTACCAGTCCAGGCGGATGGATCGCTACCGCGCCGTGCTGGCGCAGATGCTCGGGGCCGGGCAGGCCTATCGCTGCTACTGTTCGAGGGAGGAACTGGAGGCGATGCGGCAGCGCCAGCTCGCGGCCAAACAGAAGCCCCGCTATGACGGCCGCTGTCGCGACCGGCGGGAGCCGCTCCAGGGTGTAGAGCCGGCAATCCGTTTCAGAAATCCGCTCGACGGCGAGGTGGTGGTCGACGACCAGATCCATGGCCGGGTGGTCTTCCGGAATGAGGAACTCGACGATCTGATTATCGCACGCTCAGATGGAAGTCCGACCTACAACTTCTGTGTCGTAGTCGATGACATGGATATGGGCGTGACACACGTAATCCGGGGCGACGATCACCTGAACAACACGCCGCGACAGATGAACATGCTGCGCGCGCTCGCCGCACCCCTACCGGTGTACGCGCATGTGCCGATGATCCTTGGAGCTGATGGAGCCAAGCTTTCCAAGCGCCATGGCGCAGTCAGCGTGCTGCAATACCAGGAGGAGGGTTACCTGCCTGATGCGCTGCTGAACTACCTGGTGCGCCTCGGCTGGTCGCATGGT
>DATFUG010000295.1:0-3615 GCA_035261025.1 Steroidobacteraceae bacterium
GGCTGGCCGACTTCGGGAAAAAGGTGCGCCAGGCCATCGCCGCGGCGGCCAAGCTCGATGATGCCGACAGCGCGGATCTGTTCACGGAAATCTCGCGCGATGTCGACAAGTACCTCTGGTTCATCGAGGCGCACCTGCACGAGGCGGGATAGCGCGCCTGCCGGGGCGCGCGGCGCCGACCTATGGCCGCGCGGGCGGTGCTGATAGCATGCCCGCTGCCTGACACCAGGCATCCGGGGGTCCGGTGTATTGCACTTCCCAGCGCCACGCCGATCAGGTCGAGCTCGTGCTGCACGGCCCATGGCGCGCCGCGCAGCTCGCTGCGATCCAGACCGAACTGGCGCTCGTGCCGCTGGCGGGCGTGCGGGAGCTGCAGCTGCGGGCCGCCGACGCTCACTTTGACCTTTCCGGGACCTGGCTGCTGCATGACTATCTGGCGGCCGCGGCCGCCGCGGGCGTGACGGCCCGCTTCGACGGGCCGCCGCCGGCCGCACTGGCCCTGATCAGGCGGACCCTTAAGAGCGAGGAGGCGGGGAGCGAAACGGCCCGCGAGGTGCAGGCGGGGTGGCTGGACCCGGCCGTGGCGGTCGAGGGGCTGGGGCGCCGGGCGGTCGGCGGCTGGCGCCTGTTCGAATCCCTGCTCAATTTCCTGGGCCGCGTGGGCTTCGCCTTCGCGCGCAGCGGCGCGCACCTGAAGCGCTGGCGGCCGACCTCCATTGCCCGTCACGTCTACGACACGGGCATCACTGCGATCCCCATCGTGGCGCTGATCGGCTTCCTGATCGCGGTGATCCTGGCCTACATGGGCGCACAGCAGCTGCGCAAGTTCGGTGCCGACATCTTTGTGGTCGATCTGGTCACCATCGGCGTGCTGCGCGAGCTGGCGGTGCTGCTGACGGCGATCATCGTCGCCGGCCGGTCTGGCAGCGCCTTCGCCGCCGAGATCGGCGCCATGAAACTCAATGAGGAAGTCGACGCGCTGCAGGCCATCGGAGTGGACCCCATCGAAGTGCTGGTGCTGCCCCGGCTCCTCGGGCTGGTCATCGCGCTGCCGCTGCTGACGGTCATCGCCGATGCCGTCGGCCTGGTGGGCGGGGGCCTGCTGTGCCGGACGCTCCTGGGCATGCCCCTGGCGCAGTACCTGAATCGCGCCAACGACGCCATCTCGCCGACCACGTTCTGGGTCGGGCTGGTGAAGGCACCGGTCTTTGCGGTGCTGATCGCGCTCGCCGGCACCTGGTGCGGACTGCGGGTGCGCGGTTCCTCGCGCGATCTGGGCCGCCTGACCACCCTCGCGGTGGTGCAGGCCATCTTCTTCGTGATCCTCGCCGACGCCCTGTTCGCCGTGCTGTTCATGGAACTGGACATCTGATGACGACCGTCGTTGAGGTGCGCGGCCTGGTGAACCAGTTTGGGCGGCAGGTCGTGCACCGGGACCTGGACATGAGCGTCGAGGAAGGCGAGGTGTTCGGTATCGTGGGCGGTTCGGGTTCCGGAAAGTCAGTGTTGCTGCGCACCATCCTCGGCCTGCAGGCACCCCGGGCGGGCACGGTGCTGCTGGGCGGGCGCGACATCACGCGGCTCAAGCCCGCCGAGCTGCGCCAGGTCAAGGCGGACTACGGCGTGACGTTTCAGCACGGCGCGCTATTCAGCTCGCTCACCGTGTTGCAAAACATTCAGCTGCCGATGCTCGAGCACCTGCAGTTGCCACGGCGGATGCTCGATGAGCTGGCCCTGCTGAAGCTCCGGCTGGTGGGCCTCGGTGCCGACGCGGCGCAAAAGTACCCGTCACAGCTGTCCGGCGGCATGATCAAGCGTGCGGCACTGGCGCGCGCACTGGCCCTGGACCCGCAGCTGCTGTTCCTCGATGAACCGACCTCGGGACTCGATCCCATCGGCGCGCAGGCCTTCGACGAGCTCGTGGTCCAGCTGCAGCGTGAACTGGCCCTCACGGTCATCATGATCACGCACGACCTGGACACCCTGTTCGGCACCTGCTCGCGCGTGGGCGTACTGGTCGAGGGGCGCATGATCAGCGATACGCTGGCGGGCATCGTCCGCAATCCGCAGCCGTGGATTCATGCATACTTCCAGGGCGCGCGGGCGCGGCAGCGGGAGGCGCAGCATGGAGCGTGAGGCCAATTACGTCGCGGTGGGCGCCTTCGTGCTGCTGGTCGCGGTCATGGCGGCCCTGTTCGTCTACTGGTACAGCGACGCGCGCGACCAGCACGACTACACCCGCTACGAGATCTATTTCGACGGCAGCGTCAGCGGCCTGTCCGAAGGCGGGCAGGTGCGCTACCTGGGCGTCGATGTCGGGCGCGTGGTGCGCATCCGCCTCGACCGGCGCGCCGCTGATCGCGTGCAGGTCATCGCCGACATCGATTCCAGCGCGCCGATCTCCGATCGGACCCTGGCCGAGCTGTCGCTCCAGGGCGTGACGGGACTGCTGTACATCGACCTGCAGCAGCTGCGCGGCGGTACGCAGAATCAGCCGGTGATGGCGCTGGTGCAGAGCGAGAACTATCCGGTGATCCGCTCAGTCCATTCCAATTTCGATCTGTTCCTGAGCAGCCTGCCGGAGCTTGCGGTGCGCGCCGGCGAGCTGGCGACGCGCGCCAACCGGCTGCTGTCGGACGAGAACATCGCCGCCCTGACGCGCCTGGCGGCCAGTGTGGAACGCGCCGGCAGCGCCCTGCCGCAGGCGGCGCGCGATGCCGGGGCACTGATCGCCGAACTGCGCAGCGCGACGGCCGAAAGCCGCGAGGTCATCGCGCAGGTGCGCGCGGCCTCGGCCACGGCGGCGCCGGATCTGGCCGCGGGCATGGCGCGCCTGCGCGTTACGGCGGATCACCTGGCGACGGCCAGCGAGCAGCTGGACGGCATCTTGGCCGAGAACCGCAGTGCCCTGCGCGGCTTCATGCAGCAGGGCCTGCCGCAGGTCGAGGCGCTGGTGCGTGACAGCCGCGACGCGGCCCACGAGTTCCAGCAGCTCTCGAGGAGCCTGCGTGAGAATCCTTCCCGGCTCCTGTATCAGCCGGCGAGTTCCGGCGTGGAGATACCTCGATGAGAGTCCGAGCGGTCATGGCTGGCGCCGTCGCTGCACTGCTGGCAGGCTGTGCCGGGTTGCACAGCGCCGAGCGGGCGGATCAGGTGTATACGCTGGAAGCCGCCGCGCCCGCGGAGCCGCTGGCCGCCGCGGACGCGCCGGTCGCTACGGGAATGAACGAGGTGCGGCCGATGCTGCAGCTGCTGCGGCCGCTCGCGGCGCCCGGGCTCGACAGCGACCGGATCGCCGTGGTTCGCAACGGCTCGCAACTCGACTTCTACGCGGCGAGCCGCTGGCCCGCTCCACTGCCCGAGGTGCTGCAATCGCTCGCGATCAACGCGCTGCGGGCGTCCGGCCACTATCGCGCGGTGCAGTCCGAAGGTACGGCGGTGGCCGCCGATGAAGTGCTGCAGCTTGAAATCCGGCGCTGCCAGGCCGAATACGGCAGTGGCGGCGATCTCGTGGTACACGTGCAGCTGGTGGCGACTCTCGGGCGCCGCAGCGACCGGAGCCTCGTGGCCAGCGCCGAGGCCGAGAGCGTCACGCCGGTCGCGGAAAATCGCCTG
>DATFUG010000296.1:0-4465 GCA_035261025.1 Steroidobacteraceae bacterium
GACCGCATCGAGATGCCGGATGGTCCCCGCCTCGAGGAAACAGGTCGTGCCCGATCGCAGCATCTGCACCGCCGCCAGTTGTGCGGACAATCGTTCATCATCGGCACTGTGGGCGAGGAAGCGCGGAATGACCCAGCGCGCAAGTTTCTCCCCGAAGGCGTCGTCGATGTCGTCGGGCACATAGCCGCGCGTCAGCGGATCTCCGGTGATGTGGATGTGCGCATCGACAAATCCGGGTGTGATGACGAACCGGCTCCCGTCAATCACTTCTTCGGCTTCGAACCGGCTGGCAAGGTCCGCTCGTGGGCCCACGGCGGCGATCCGCTCTCCCTGTATCGCGAGCGAGCCGTCCCTGAAGATGCGCCGCTGGGCATCCATCGTGACGAGCAGCGCCCCGGAGATGATCGTGCTGACCCTTTCAGGCCGGGATTGCGGCGAGCCGCTCACTGCGTCTTCCCCCGTGGATTGAGCTTGCCGCCCAGGCGGCGGTAATCACGCGGCGACAGGCCGTACTCGTTGTGAAAGGCCCGGCTGAAGTGGGCCGACCCGTTAAAGCCCCAGCGAAAGCAGATCTCCGAGATGGAAAGGTCCGCGTGCATGGGGCTGATCAGGTCCGTGCGGCAGCGGTCCAGCCGGCGCGTCCGCAGGTAATGACTGAAGCTGTTTCCGGCTTCCGTAAACAGTTTCTGCAGATAGCGGGTGGAGACGCTCTCCCGCTCCGCCACCATGCCGAGTGTGAGCCCCGGATTGCCCAGCACCGCCTCGATGCCCTGGCAGATCCGGTGCAACCGGGTCGCTCTGGCACCGGCCACCCCGCCGAGGCGGAACACGCCTTTCTCTCCGGCCAGGGCCGTGATCAGGAATTCCGTGAGCGCCAGCTCCACCGGCCGGAGATCTTCGGAGGAAACCTCGTTGATGACATCCGCGAGGGCGAGCAGCATTCCGGACAGCACTTTGTTGATGCCGGAGCGCCCACGCAGATATCCGAGTTTCAGCGACAGGGGCGCAAAGACACGCGGATCCAGAGTCGGGCGCTGCACGTTGACGAACAGCTGGCGGAAATCCCCAGAGAATCGCAGTGTCGCGTCCGCGAAGGTGGGCCCATAGGCGATGTCGCCCGGCGCGAGGTCCACATTCCGGTCCTCGTAGCTCAGGCGCGCCTTTCCTTCCACCAGGAGCGTGAGCCAGATGCCGGCCGGTTGATTCAGATAGCGCCCACGGATTTCATGCGCTTCAGCATCCACCCGTGCGAACTGCATGCCTAAGGGCGAGTCGATGCACCAGACCGAGCCGCGAAAGCTTCCCGTGCCGGGCGGGCGGCCGATCGGCAGGCACAACCGGCGCATGACATCGCACCATGCCTGCCGTTGGCGCAATTGCGGGGACGATGACGTCGTGAAATGCCAGGCCTTCAACTGCTCTCAACCTCTGCTGCGACCGCTGCCCCCGATCTTCATGATCGTACAGGCAATCGGCTAAGATATCCTCAGAGTGGGGGACCTGGCCTGATGGGCGATCGCATCCAATCATTTCGCACGCAGCTCAAGGACCAGATCCTGGTCATTGGCACCTTCGTCAAGACGCCTTCGCCCGTGGTCTGCGAACTGCTGTCGCGCGCGCGGCTGGATGTCATTTGCCTGGACGCCGAGCACGCGCCGTTCGGCCGCATCGAGATTGACGGCTGCGTCGCGGCGCTACGCGCCGCGGACCAGCCTTCGCTCGTGCGTATTTCCGCCGACACGGCCGCCGACATCCGCAATGCCCTCGACGCCGGGGCGACCGGCATGCTGGTGCCGCACGTGAAGTCGGTGGATCAGGCCGCCGCCATCGTCCACGCCAGCCGCTACGGCGAGGGCGGACGCGGTTACTCCGGCTCCACGCGGGCGGCGGATTTTGCCGCCAAGGGAATGCAGGCTCACCTGCGGGACAGCGGCGCGCAGACCACCGTCATCGTCCAGATTGAAGACCTGGCCGCACTGGGCCCGGCGGCGGCGATTGCCGCGGTTGAAGGCGTGGACTGCATCTTCATTGGTCGCGCCGACCTGGCCGTCGCCATGCAGAGGGACACATCGGCTCCTGAAGTCATCGACGCCGTTCTGGGCGTCTGCGCTGCGGCAAAATCAGCCGGCACCGCCATCGGGATGTTCTGCTCTGATGTCGATGAGATCCCGCAGTGGCGCGCCGCGGGCGTAACACTGTTCCTGGTGGGCTCTGATCAGGAATTCATCTTGTCAGGTGCGCGCCGGCTTGCGATGAGTTCCGGCACCCGTGGCAACACCGGCCGGTAACGCACCAAAACCGCCGCCACCGGGCGTCTGCATGAGAACTTCGTCCGTGGGCTGCATGGCACGCTTGCGCGAGGGCTGATCCGCCTCACCGTTGATCAGGAACACGCCGGCCGCGCCGGACTCACCGCCCAGCAACCCTTCGGCGCGCGCGTTTAATCGACTCGGTATGGCGTTGAGCAGCCATTCCCTGCCGGTCCGCATTCGAAAGCCAACACGCTGGCCATCCCCGCCGCAGAACTGGCCCTTGCCGCCCGTTCCGAGCACCAGCTCCTTGCAGGTGAATTCGATCGGAATGGATGCCTCCAGCACCTCGACCGGCACCGCCGATACCCCGGTGGGATAACAGGTTGCAGAGAGCCCGTTCTTGGTGGCCCGTGCGCCCATGCCCCCGGAGTAGTTGAACATCGAGCTGATGAACGGCCGGCCGTCCTTGTCCCGGCCCTGCACCTGGATCGTCCAGACGGCACCGGACCCTTCGGCCAGGACCCGCTCGGGCACGATGTGGGAAAAGGCCTTCAGAATCGGAAACGGGACGTACATGCCGACGACGTGCCGCGCGTTGACCGGCACGGGGTACTCCGCATTGACGATACAGTTGCTGGGCAGCTTGATCTTGATCGGCGCCAGGCTCCCGGCGTTGTTGGCCAGGTCCGGATTCAGGATACTGCGAACCGCAAAACTGCTGTAGGCATGGGTGTAGGCCGGCACGACGTTGATGCCAAACCTGCTGGGGCCGGAGCTGCCCGCAAAATCAATGGTGATCTCGCCGCGCGCGTTGTCGATCATGACGTTCGTACACAGACGGATGACCTCTCCGCCGGGCACGTCGAAGGAGGTTTCACCCTGGTAGCTCCCGGCAGGAAGTTTCCGGATCGCATCGCGCGTCGCCTTCTCGGATCTGGAAAGGATCTCCTCCGAAAGCGTCGCGATGTCATCCAGTCCGCAGCGCTCGCACATGGCGTTGAGTCGCTCACCCCCCATCTTGCCGCTCGACACCTGGGCGGCAAGATCCCCGAAGATCGAGTCCGGCGTGCGCACATTTCTTCCGATGATCCGGTGCAGTGTCTCATTCGCCGCGCCTCGCTCGTAGAGCTTTAGCACCGGAATCCACAGACCTTCCTCGTGGATGTCGCGGGCGCCGGCCCCCACACCATAGCCACCGATGTCGGTATGGTGAATGGTGGATCCGCAGTAGGCGATGAGCCGGCCCTTGCGAAAGATCGGCGTGAGCAGCGTGATGTCGAAGAAGTGGCCCGCCGATAGCCAGGGATCATTGGTGATCAGCACGTCGCCCGGGTAAATCCGCTCAGGCGGAATGGCCGTCAGCATGTTTTTCGCGGCGGCACCCAGTGAATTGATGTGCCCAGGCGTGCCGGTGATGGCCTGCGCCACCATGCGCGCCTCGGTGTCGAACAGCGCGGTCGCCAGATCACCGGCCTCCCGCACAATCGGACTGAAGGCAATGCGCTGCAACGCCTTCGCCTGCTCGCTGACGATGCTGATCAGGTTGCCCCACAGAATCTCGAGCTCGATGCCGTCCATCCCTGTCGCTCCCCTAGCTTCCGCTCGTGGCAATGAGGCTGCCGTCCGCATGCACGCGGACCGTCCAGCCCGCCAGCACGTAGATGGTGGTCTCCCGCTCCTCGATGAGCACCGGTCCTGCGATCCGCTGATCGAGCGCGAGCGAGCGGCGATCATAGACGTCCACCGTCATGTCCCGACCCCTGAAATGCACCTGCCTGCGGGTCCTGGGCCCGCCCGGCTTGCTCTCCAGGGTCACGCTGATCTCACGTTCAGTCTCGCCGCCATGAGCCGCCGCACGCCAGCTGACGACCTCGACGTCGACGTCGTCGAGGCGGACGCCGTAGAGCGTCTCGTAGGCCTTATCGAAGCGCACGCGCAGCTGCACGCGGTGCTGCTCCAGGCCCGGATCACCCTCGAGGGGCACGGTCACTTCGCTCTGCTGCCCGAAATAGCGCATGTCCGCGGAGAAATCGTAGAGGATGTTCTGCTCGGGCAGGCCCGCTTCCAGCAAAGCCTTCCTGCCTTCCAAGCGCATCTCGGCCGTCAGCCGTCCCACTTCTTTCCAGTCGACGGCGCTGAGCCGGCACAGCGCGCCGCGCGCCAGATCGAGCCGCACCGGCGTGACCAGCGTGCCGAGCGCGCTCAGCACGCTC
>DATFUG010000297.1:0-3012 GCA_035261025.1 Steroidobacteraceae bacterium
CTGGAGCTGATGCGCCAGCCCTACACCGGCTGCAACCCACGCGGCCTGCTGCTGGCGCGCGACAAGGTGCTGTGCAAGCAGCTGCTCGCCTTCCATCGCATCCCGACGCCGCAGTTCGCCGTGTTCCGGCGTGGCCAGCACTTGCGCGTGCCGCAGCGGCTGAAGTTTCCGCTGTTCGTGAAATCGGCGACCGAGGACGCCTCGCTCGGTATCGCCCAGGCCTCGGTGGTCGAGGACGCGGCGCACCTGCGCGAGCGCGTGCAGTTCATGCATGAGCAGATCGGCTCGGACGCACTGGTCGAGGAATACATCGCCGGGCGCGAACTGTATGTCGGCGTGATCGGCAACGAGCGCCTGAGCCGGCTGCCGGTCTGGGAGATGCGCTTCGGCTCGTTGCCGGAAGGACTCCCGGCCATCGCGACCCGCAAGGTCAAGTGGGACCGCGCCTACCAGAAGAAATACGAGATCACCACCAGCGAGGCAAGCGATCTGCCGCCGCTGGTGCTGGCGCGCATCGATCGGCTGGCACGGCGCATCTACCGTGCCCTGCACCTCTCGGGCTACGCGCGCATCGACTTCCGCATGCGCGAGGACGGCAACCTGTATGCGCTGGAAGCCAATCCGAACCCCAACATCGAGCGCGAAGAGGACTTCGCCGCCGCGGCCCGGGCCGCGGGTGTAGGCTATCCCAAGCTCCTCGACCGCATCATGCGGCTGGGGCAGGCTTACCGCGCCGCCTGGCGCACCGACTACGCCTGAGAGTGGCCATGGACATGCAGCGCCGAGCGCTCAAGCGGGGAATCGCCCTGATGCTGGCGGCGGGCGGCGTGCTCGCGCTGGCGGCCTGCTCCAGCCAGGCGGGGCTGCGCAAGACGCAGCTGGCCACGCTCGCCGAGCAGCTGCCAGGCAACTACGGCAATCCGCAGCAGGAGCTGACCATCATGCGGGTGGCGGCGCCGCTGGTCGGCGATCAGGTTTTCTACCTGCGCGAGACGGCGGCCAACGACGCACGCCGGATCGTCAGCGAGCGCATTTGGAGCCTGCAGGTCAGTGCCGATGGGGGCATCGTCGGCGGCGTGTACGCCCTCGAGGAACCTGACCGCTGGCGCATCGGTACGGAAAGCCCGGAACTGTTTCGCTCGCTCCTGATGCGCGATCTGCGGGCGCTCCCGGGGTGCGAGCTTCTGTGGACGAGCAGCGCGCGTGCCTTTAGTGCGACGAGTGTCAGCAATAGTTGCCCGCAGCACTGGAAGCTCGAAGGCGACGCAATAGCGTTCAGTGACCAGGCGTGGCCAACGGTATTGTCGTCGGACCCATACTTTCATCTGGTCCGCAGGCCGTGATCGACGTCGGCCTATCGCAGGTACAGGGCGTGGGCGAGGTCATCCGCCTCGCCGTGGCGCCCGTCTTCCTGCTCTCCGGCGTCGGCATCATGCTGACGGTGTTCACCAACCGCCTGGCGCGTGCGGTCGACCGGGCGCGTACCCTGGAGCGCGAAGCGGCGGCCGCGCCCGCGGAAGCACGCGCGCTGGAGCTGCACCAGTCCCTCGCCGCGCTCGCCCGGCGCGGGCGGCTGCTCGGCATCGCGATCGCGTTGTGCACCATCTGCGCGCTGCTGGTGGCGGTCGTGGTGGTGGTGCTGTTTGCCGGCGAATCGTTCAACATCCGCGTCAGCTACGCGATCGACGGCCTGTTCATCGCCGCTATGCTGAGCTTCATCGGAGCGATCCTGTGCTTCCTGCGGGAAGTGTTCATCGCCACGAGCACGTTGCGGATCGGGCACCGGAAATTGCCATGATTGGAGACCATATAAAGCGAGCCCTCGAGCCGCCGACCTTCTGGTTCGCAAGCGATTCTTGACAAGCATGAGTATGAATAAATTGACCACTTGCAGCGCTTGCCGGTCGCATATACAGCCCATTTAAAGCACGTTTCCGGCACGCGAATCCCGCAATCGCGCGCAGTCAGCTCCAGGTTGCCCTTTCCTCTGTTGCCTTTTGGCGCAGTCGTTTAGCGTCAAACCTCTCTAGTCTAAGGCGGTCATCAGACACCGACATCGATCGAGACCGCCGTTGCGGCCGCCCGGCATCGGGTATTCACCGGATCGATGCTTACCGTGTTTCCAGGCACCGATGTTCAGGCGTTTGCCGGAGACAGAATCAGTGCGCCGCAGCGTAAAAAGAGCGCCCGAGTACGCGGCATTGTACTGGCAGGAACATTGGGGCACGCGGATTCGCCGTCAATTCATCGCGCAAGCCGCTGCGGGTTTGCGCGGCGCGGCAGTTGTCCTGATCTCCCGGTCCCGATGAACCTGCACACAACAATGCCAACTCGGGCGGGTTTGTACGCTTGGCCCGCGATGGGGGCAGGCAGCCCGGAGTTCTCAGCACAACGTGGGAGGTCACAAATGCGCGCCCATTCCGATGGATGGATATCTGGTTGGCCCGTGGTCATTGCATTGCTGCTTGTGTTGGCGACCCCGGCTCCCGCGGCGCAATCACTGAGCAACCCGAAGCACTTCTTCTGGGCGCCCGGCCAGCCCAACACGCCGAGCGCATCGGCGCTGGCGAATGACCTCATTTATCACGGTGGCAATGTGGGTTCCGGCGCGATAGGCGTGGAAACCGTGCCGGCGACCTACCTGATCTTCTGGGGACCCGATTGGGCGAATGGCTTCACCACACCCGACGCCAACGGGAGCACCTATACGAGCCAGCAACTGCAGAGCTATGTGACATCGTTCCTCGGCAATCTCGGCGGCACGTCCTGGGCCGCCATTCAGGACGAGTACTGCAACAACGTACCGGCGGGGACGACCAGCTGTGCCGTGACGGGCGGCGGCAGCTATGTAACCAATCCGCGCAAGCAACTCAAGGGTGTGTGGACCGATCCGACGCCCGTGCCGAGCAACATCGTGACATTGGGCCTGGCGGAGAACCTGGCGGACGATCCACTCGCTGCGGAAGCGATACGCGCCTCAGCGCATTTCGGCTACGACCCGCAGGCAACCTA
>DATFUG010000298.1:0-4681 GCA_035261025.1 Steroidobacteraceae bacterium
TCCTCGGCCGCGCAGCGGCTCGAGCCCGCGAAGCCACCGAGCCGCCGCTGGCGCAAGCTGGCCGGCATCTCGATGCTCACGGCCGCCGCCAGCGCTGTAGCGGCTCTGGCCCGCAGCCGCAACAAGCCGGACGTCACGACCTCACCGGCCGAGGCGGACGCCGATGACATGACACCCGCCGCGCAGATGGGTGACAGGCAGGCGAAGACCAGCACCGACGCTGACGCTGACGGGAACGGCCACGTCCCCGCCTCCTGACTGGCCTCCGGCAAAGACCGCCGTCGGCACGTGTAACTGCGGGCTGGCGGCCAGCGAGTTGAACTGCCCTATCGCGTCCGGAACTCCAACTCCCGCCGGTAAAAGCCCAACCCGGAAGCCGGCTGTCAGCGCCGCCCAAAAAATGGCCCCGTATCGGCCTCGAACCCAAGCGATGCCAGGGGTCACGACGGTGCTACGACCAGAACTCCTCCGCCGCATAGGGGTCGGCCGGATGAGTCCAGATCTCGGTCACTTTGCCGTCCTGGACGTGAGCGACCTGTACAAGGTTGTCCTGATAATGCTTGCCCGCCCGCTCGGCGCGAATTGTAGCCAGCGTGACGGTGTGGTTATCGTTTGCAAGGATGTCATGCAGGTCAAGACGTGCCGTGCCCCGGGAGAGCTCGGAGATCTTGCTCAATAGCCCCATCACCTGAGCGATGCCTTCGTGATGGCCAGCGAGAGGTCCTCTGCCGTGGATGTGCCAGCGGATGTCCTCGGCGAAGTAATTCTGCAGGGCATTGAGGTCTCCACGGCCGAAGGCTGCATTGGCCTCCCGCCCTAGGCTCTCGTTTGGATGCGTCATGGGATCCTCCCTCGGATCGACGTATCGCACCAATCGTGTGGGCCGCTCAGCAGGCCGTCAAGCGCTGTAAGAGACGCCCTGCCTTTCTTCAGCGCGGCGGTCAGGCCTTGCCAAGCGGTCCTTCTGCAGGGATGACGTCTTCTACCTGAGCGCCTCCGCCGGCCATGCCCACGTATATGAAGTCATCGTGGCGGGCAACGAGGTCTGGGCCTGGACGATCGCGCGGCACAGGTCCCGGGCCCGGCGCCTGCACGGCCAGGGCGGAGATTCGCTCCGAGCAATGCAAGCAATCATCGGGTTGCGTGCGGCGGGCATTCCTGCCGACGTGACGCACCTATACGAGGCGCAGACTCTGGGCGAGTTCACGGAGCTGATCACGGCGAAGATGCGTCAATCACGCTAGCGAGTTCGCTTCCATATGGTCAACGTGGCTGGGACTCCCGGATAGGGCTGCAGCGCTCGGACCGCAGCCACGGTCACCTGCGTGAAGGTCTCCTGCAAGTGGTCAAGTTTGGCAGTTCGGTAACCATCGTCCCCGATGTACGCAACCGTGTCTCCGCGGTAATACGAGAGGCAGTCGCCGAGAGAAGAGAACAAGGGCGGCCAGCAGAGGAAGAGTGCGCGATTCGGATAGTCAGGGAGCACGGTCTGGTCGCCTTGTAGGACATTCGTCCAGGTCCCGGTTTTCGCATAGTATCTATTGGCTCGGTCTCCATCCGGTGGCGCCTTATCGAAGGCGATAACATCCACTCCCGTAAAGCGCAGTTTGTAGGCCCAGTAGCCTGTGCCAGCTCCCATTTCTATAACGGACCCAAGCTGGCTGAGAATTGCCAGCACAGACGTGCTCGGAAAAACGTACGAGTAGCGCTGCGAAAGGATCGACAGCGCCGTCCCGGGATCGGGAGAATCATCAAGCTGTGAGCCTTTTTCGATTAGCGCGAGCGAGTGACTGAAATTGCCGGACGGCAATTTGGCCTCCAGTCGGCCATTCTATCAATGCTGCGGACCTGTGCCGGGCCTCGGCCGGGCCTCGGCCGCGCGGCCCAACGGAACCAAATGAGGGCGGGCGCAGAACCCGCCAGCCAGGGCAGCAATGCTTGCTCCTCTGACCCGATTCCGCGTGCAACGGACTGGGACGCGGCCTGCAGATGCTGATAGGTGCCGCTCTGCCCTGGGATGATCGGCACGGCACCCTGGGCGTCACGGCTGCCCTCGCACCGGCAATTGCCGCCCTGAACGTCAGAGTCGGCCTGGAAGATCAACTCAGCGCGCTACTCGCGGATTCGGGTCTGAAGACCTCATCCATGATCTCGGCGCCGGTCGTGATCACCGACCGCGCTTCTGCAATTCGCTGCCCGCTTGAGGGCGTTGCAGCACGTTCCGTTCCACCGTGATCTGGGGGGCCCGCCGGCAGCGGCCCGTGCCGATGAAGGAGCGAAGACTTGAATTCGACGCTGTCGCTCTCACCAGATGCGATCAGCGTATCGATGTTCGACGCGCGGCGAACCTCCTCGAGCTGGGGGCAAGCATCACGGCACGATCATCCGACGGACTGCCGCGGGCCACAAGGGCAGGCAAGCAGTTGTGATTTGCCTCGGAGCTCTGGCATGCAACGACCTGGCACGCGAAGCTGGGGCCGCTCGAGCAACTCCCGCGGCTCAGCACTACCCTTGCCACCCGTCGGGGCATGACCGAGCGGTCGGCGCCGCGGCCAGGAGTCGGCTCCCAGGTTAGGGTCGCACGCGCCGCCGCCCGTGGCGGGGCTAGCACGACGGGTCGCTTGCACTGGAAGTCGGTCGCACCCCGCGAGTGCAGTTGGTTAATGTCACAGTAGGTGTGGCTGGAGTAGCCGTTCATATTCCGCCAGGTGCGCGAGTGACCAAATGATCGGGCGACGATGTGTCGGGCGTGGCGCCAGGAACCCCGGTTCGGTCCACGACTCGTTCCACGGAAGTTGATCATTGCTCGAAATCAATAGCGAAAAACTGGCAGTGGCCAGCGCAAACTTGAGCCCCCTACGGAATCGAACCGTAAACCTTCTCCTTACCATAGACCAACAGAATGTCTCTCAATCGGCCATACAGCCCGTGAGCAGGCAGAACGCTAGCTCTCAGTGGCAGCCACTAGCACCGGCGAGCCTTCGCCAGCGGCATTCTGCCCCCCAATCTGCCCCCCCAAGATGATCTTCTTGCTGCATCAAGGACAGAAGCGCTTCTTCGTCCATCGAAGATATTATCGGGTCGTATGGCGGTTACTGAACTATCAGCGGCCTGTCCAGATGGCTACCTTCGCTGGTTCCGCGGTGGGGAACTGCCACAGCTCATGTAAATATGAATCACACGCCAGGAACAAGGGCGTGCCGCGGTCCGACATCAAGGATGGTGACCTTGGTGCCACTGAGTTAATACCGGGTCATTTGATTGATTTCGCGAAGGCGAGCAGCGCCGCTGCTCTGGATCAGCCGCCAAAGGCCGAATGCTCGCGGGTTTCGGTACCCAATGAGTGCGTCTGATCCGTCGGCCGAGGCACCGGCCATGCTTCGATGCTCAGTGCCGCACGCCGAGGACACCGTGCAGATGCCGAGATTGCTCAAGCCGATCTGGGCGGATTCGGGACAGGTTGAAATCCCAGCCAGAGCTGTTCCCGTTCATCATCAGCCCCCGCGAACCGCTGGCGCCACGACCATCTCGGCCAGAACCGCCACAGCATGAGAGCCGCTGGTAGGGTCATCTTCCAATCGAGAGCTGCCTTGATTCCGCTGCACGGCCCTTAAGGGTCAGGCAGGATCCCACTCCCACTTCGTCATCTGCTAGGTCGGCCCACCCAGGACCTGATCCATGCGGGCTGGCGGGCAGCTGTGAAAGGATGCACGGACATGCCTTGCGCTAATAACAGCCCGGATGCATCTGATCACGGTCACGATGCACAGACGGAATTCCGTGAAATCCTCAATACTGTTGCCCACGGCTTTGAAGGAACGGCGGAGAAAAATCGCCCAAGGCTTCAGCCGTTCGTAAACTACTTTCCCACAGACCTGGGGCCAATACTAGACGTAGGGTGCGGGGTTGGCTTAATGATTGAACTGCTGACCGCCGCTGGTGCCACCGCCGTGGGCATTGATCAAGACCCAGGTCAAGCCGCTATCGCGCAGTCTCACGGTCTTCGAGTCGTGACAGCACATGCGCACGAGTATCTGGCTCACAGGCCTAATGAGTATGGCGGCATCTTCCTGCGGCACGTCCTGGAGCATTTCGATGGCGTAGAGGGCCTTCGGCTGCTGTACCTGTGTCGAAAGGCGCTGAAACCTGGAGGGATTGTAGTCATCGTCACTCCGAACTTTGATGTGGCGTCAGTACGTCACAGCATATTCTGGCTAGATGTTACTCACCAAAGACCATATCCCCTTCCGCTCTTGCTTCACATCTTCTCGGCCCTTGGCCTTGAGACAGTCGACTCTGGTTGCAGGCAAGCCGAAGAGGAACGTGATCTCTTCATCGTTGGCCGTGTTCCGGCAGCAACAACTCGGCTATAGCGGAGTCTATGGATCGCGCCACCCGATCTGGGGTGTATCGGCACGCCAATTTTCTCATGCGTGCGCCTAGTTCATTGCGTCGCTTTCCGCTGTCAATCATCAAACATAGGCGGTCAATTAGCTGATCGGCTGAGCGGTCGTACAGGACCTCTTCATCGCCGTCGCATAGCTCGGGATAGCTCCCGATTCTCGGCAGAATACAGCAGTTGCCCGTGTACATTGCCTCTAAAGTGGAGATGCCGAGACTCTCGTGAAAGGCGGTAGATACCTGGATATCTGCCATCCACAGCCACTGATAGTAATCGTCA
>DATFUG010000299.1:0-5656 GCA_035261025.1 Steroidobacteraceae bacterium
TCGGGATCTTTCATGTCAACGCCGCGCACAACGTCGTACATCTGCTCTCGGGAGCGGTTGCCTTGTGGGCTGGTCGGACGAGTGCAGCTTATGCGCGAACGTATTTTCGCGTGTTCGGTGTCGTCTATGCGGTCGTCGCGGCACTGGGGTTCTACGTTGGCAATGGGATGCTGTTGGGCTTGATCTCGAATAACATGCCCGACACTTGGCTGCACGTCGCGATCGCAGTGGTGGCGCTGGCGCTCGGTTTTGCAGTGAAGGATGAGGGTTCCGGGGCAAAACCAGCCACCTAAATCAGACCGGTATCGTAACTGGCGCCGCGGACACTCGCCGCCAGCGGCCGTGGACAGAATTTCCACGGTGGCGGGTAACATCGGGTTTTGAGATCGTGTTATATATTGGTCGCCGTGATGCCCTATCGCGGCAGTTCTAGCTCCACATACGAAAATAGGGAGTACGAAGCATGCGCCCAATCACCCTCAGGCTTGCGCCCATCGTCGCCCCTCTCATCGCGGGGTTCGCGATGGTCGGGGCAAATCCGGCATTCTGTGGACCGAAGGCCGCCGCTCCCGCCGGCCCGATTGCAGTCACTGTGCTTGCTCCCGGCGTGACCGCCGAGGTCCTGGCCGCCGCCCCGTCTGCAGTAGCGCCAGGCCAGACGGTCTACGTGGCTCGTTTCGTTTTCCAACCCGCCGCCAGCATATTCCCGCACAGCCACCCGGGGACAACGGTGCTGGGAGTGCTCTCCGGGTCCTTCGGATGGACGCTTAAGGCAGGCAAGGCGCACGTCATCCGCGGCGCCGGCGCCGGAGCTGCGGGTCCGGTCGTGGACCTGACCGAGCCGGGCGCGGACGTGGTCTTGAAGGCAGGCGACGCCATTTTCTACGAGTCGGATGTCGTCCACACGGCACGCGGAGCCGGCAAGAAGCCCGCCGTGGTCCTGGGCTCGCTGGTGCTCAAGACGGGGGCTCCGCTCCTGATGCCTGCCAACATGAAGATGGATGCGCCGGCCTCCAATTAGGGGCAAGGTCCGCTCGCGCACCGGGCATTTTTTGTTGCCACCGCTGCCAGTGGCACGCGCTGACTGCGCGTGAGCTGGCGCGGGCGGCCCGGCCCCAGTCGTCTGCGATCGCCTTATTTCTTCGTTTTGGGTTTGCCAGGCGATTTCCCGGACTTCTGCTTTCGGTCTATCACGAGCCCGCCACTCGGCAAGACAGGCTTGTCCTCAGCGATTGAAAGCGCGGAAGTGTCCGGTGGCTCCGTCGAGTCGCTTGCCCGGGTGCGCGTCCAGACGGCGTTGCCGAGCGAATCATGTTCGACCCGGCCACCAGGCCCGTTGGGGCGGCGAGCAAACTTCGGGCGCCGCAACTTGACCGTATCCACCATAAAAGCTGTCTGGAATTCAGGGCCGAGGAATGAAAACGCGCGCGTACGTCATGATCATAGGGCCGGAAGCCGTGGGAATATGCGAAATCCATCACGCTTGCTCGCCCCTCAGACGCCGCGGCCCGGCCCCATCGCCACTGCAGATTCACTGCAGAGATCCGGTTCCAGTCAGCTAAGGTGACCAGGCGGGCAGCTCTCAGTGCGATGCGAAAATGACTACTCGGCCCGTGCTCCATGTAGTATTTTCCCGCCACTCCATCCGGAGCACCCGGGCACAGGACATTCACCATGAAAAGAAAAGATCGTGTCTCTCGCCGGCAGTTCCTGCAGACGACCATGGGGGCGGCAGGGGTGAGTTTCGCCGCCGCTGCCACCTATCTGGAATCGCCGCCGTTGCTGGCGTCGACGAAGTTGCGCGCACCCAGCGATCGGGTCCGCTTTGGAATCGTTGGCGTCGGCATGGAAGGCTCGGGGCTGCTCGGCACCGCGATCAAGTTGCCCGGGGTGGAGTGCGCTGCGGCCTGCGACCTGTACGATGGCCGGCATGAACTCGCCCGTGAGATCGTCGGCAAATCGATACCGACCACGCGCCGCTACCAGGAGCTGCTCGATAACAAGGAGATCGACGCCATCATCGTCGCGGTACCCGACCACTGGCACATGCAGGTGGTCGTGGATGCGCTGGCCGCCGGTAAGGACGTCTACTGTGAGAAGCCCTTCTCGCACAATGCTGCCGACGGACTGGCCCTCGTTGCCGCCGCCAGCAAGAGCGATCGCATCGTGCAGGTGGGCGCGCAGCGCACGAGTTCGGTGCTGTGCGCAAAGGCCAAGGAACTGTACGACAGCGGCGCCATCGGAAAACTGAGCCTGGTGGAGGCCACGCTGGGCCGCAACGATCCCACCGGTGCGTGGGAATATCCGCCGCCGCCGGACCTGTCGCCTCAGAATCTCGACTGGGATACGTGGCTCGGAACGGCACCGAAGAAGGCCTTCGACCCCTTGGTGTTCGCGCGCTGGCGCTGCTGGAAAGAGTACGGGACCGGCGTGGCCGGAGACCTGCTGGTGCACCTGCTCAGCGGCATGCAATTCGTCTTAGGGCTCAATGAAATTCCCAAGCGCGTCTCCGCCTTCGGTGGCATCTACCGCTGGAATGACGGGCGCAATACGCCGGATGTGCACCCGGTGCTGTTCGAGTACGCCAATGTGCCGGTCTACATGCGCCTGAGCCTGGGCACGGAGACCACGGAAGTGACGCGCTTCATGGGATCAAAAGGAATCATCGAACTCACCGAGTTTGGCGTCAGCTACATGCCGCAGGCGGGTGTCGACCTCAGTCCCTCCTACTATGCGGCCGCCTTTCCCAGCCGGCTGCGCGATGCCTACTACAGCCAATGGCACGCCGAGCACGATCCAAAACCCGGGCATGAGCCCGCCCCCGAGAGCCTCAGTTTCAAGGGCAATGACTACGACGATCTGCGGCCGCACCTGTGGAAGTTCTTCGAGGCCGTCCGCTCGCGCCAACCGGTGGTGCAGGATGCCGTGTTTGGCCATAACGCTGCGCTCGGCTGTCACATGGCGAACGAGTCCTATTACCGCAAGGTTCCGGTTCATTGGGATCCGGTCGCTCAGGTCATCAGTTCGTAACTCAAGAGGGAACCGTCATGAGGTCAGCGCACATAGGGGTACTGATCGCGATCGGGACGTTTGCCGTTGCGGCCTGCGCTCCCCCGGTAGCCGACACGTCCGCGGACGAAGGCGTGTTGCGCTTGGGCACCCAGGCCTGGGTGAACGCCTACAACGCAGGCGATGCCGACAAGATCGTCGCGCTGTATGCCGACGATGGCGTGGTGATGCCGCCCGACGCGGTGCAGCTGACAGGCCACGAAGCGCTGCGAAAATATCTTGTGGCCGATATCGCCAGTTCAAAGGCGGGGGGCGTGAGCTTTGCGCTGGGAGAGGAGAGCACCGGCATCGCAGGAAATCTCGGCTGGCACTCGGGTACGTTCAAGGTCAACGGGTCCGGCGGCGCCACGGTGGGAACGGGAAAGTACGTGGAAGTCTGGCGCAAGAGCGGCGGCAAGTGGCTCATGATCCGCGACATCTGGAACAACGACGCGCCGGCTGCGGCAACGCCCACCAAGTAGTTGGGTCCGTCAGGCACCGTTGCTGGGCATGGGCACTAGGCTGGATCCGGCGGGGGCCAACGCCGCGCCTTGAGACCGCCTTGATTATCAAATTCGGCCGGGTGCGCGCCGTGCTGGCCATGCTGCTCGCATTGGCCTGCGCGTCCACGGCGCGTGGCCAGGCGTCGACGGGCACCTCCCCTGAGGCGGACGGCATGTCGGGCATGCCCGCCGCCTTCGGCCCTTATCCCATGACACGCGAGGCTTCCGGAACCTCATGGCAGCCGGACACGTCGGTACATGCCGGATTGCACCTCATGCGTGGCCCCTGGATGCTCATGGGTCACGCGCTCCTGAACGGCGTCTATGACTGGCAGGGCAGCGTGCGCGGCGAGGAACAAGCATTCGTGTCAGGCATGCTGATGGGCGTGGCCCGACGGCGCCTGTCCGGCGCTGATGTGCTGCAGCTGCGCGCCATGCTGAGCCCCGATCCGCTCATGGGCAAGCGCGGGCTGCCCCTCCTGCTGGCCACCGGCGAGACCGCGGATGGCCGCACGCCACTGATCGACCGGCAGCATCCCCATGATCTGTTCATGGAGTTATCGGCGAGCTACTCCCATCCTTTGAGTGCAGCGGACAGCCTCTTTGTCTACGCCGGATTGCCGGGGGAACCCGCGTTTGGGCCGCCAGCATTCATGCATCGGCTGTCGATCATGGACAGCCCCGAGCCGCCGATCAGCCATCACTGGCTCGATTCCACGCACATCGTCTATGGCGTCGCGACGGTGGGATACGTGCATGATCGCTGGAAACTGGAAGCGTCGCGGTTTCGCGGCCGCGAGCCGGACCAGTACCGCTACAACATCGAGGCCGGTCCGCTTGATTCCACGGCGGCAAGGCTTTCCTGGAACGCAGCGAAGGAATGGTCGCTGCAATGGTCCTGGGCGGAACAGAAGAATGCGGAGCAGCTCGAGCCCGGGGTGACCCAGAGGAAATGGTCCACGAGCGCCATCTACACCCGCGAGTGCTGCGCAGGCGGGTGGTGGTCCACCACGATGGCCTGGGGCCGGCGCACGAGCGATCAGGGCTGGCTCAACGCGCTGGCCCTGGAAAGCGCACTCAGACCGGCTCCGCCGTGGACGCTCTTCCTGCGCACGGAGCGGGTGGAGAACGATGAGCTCCTGTGGCTGGGAGGCCAGCCAGGACCGGTCTATGCGGTCGCCAAGCTCTCGATCGGTGGAGTACGCGATTTCCGGCTCGGGGATCGGACCAGGCTGGGCTTGGGCGCGCTCTACGCCGTGAACTTCCTGCCCGAGGCTCTGCGCCCCGCCTACGGCGCGACCGCGCCCACCGGCTTGATGGCCTATCTCCGCCTCAAGATCGAGTAGCCGGCCAACAGCGCCGGGGGCGTCCGCCGCCTCTGGGGCCCGGCTATTGTCTGGCCAGCCGGGTGGGGTACACTCAGTCGCCTCCCGCGGCCACCAGGCGCCCAACAACATAAAAGGCCTGGATCGACCTCTTGGCGATTACCGTCGAGCGGACCGGGCCGGGGCGGGTGCGAAAAGAACGATAAATCAAAGACTCCCAAGGAGATTCACCGTGACTGTACACAAGATTGTTTACGCCCTAGGCCTGTTGCTGGCCATCGTTGCCGCGTTTGTGAGCGTGCCCTATGCGGCCACATTGCTGGCCGTGCTGGGCGCGATCGCCGCCTTCTCGATCATCGCCGACCATCATGTGCGCGTGATCGTCTCGGCGCTGGTGTTGCGTGCAGCCGCCGCGACCTTTGATGGTATTCCGGCGGTCGGCCCGCACCTGACGACAATCATCGGCAACCTCGCCACGGTGGCCGCCGGCGCTGCCGTGATGATTGTGCTTCGCAACATGTACAATCGCCTGGTGAACTGAGCGGGAGCCAAGGGATCGGGGGGAGGGGCGCGGCGCCCCTCCCGTCCCGTCGCGAAATCTGGGGCGTGGCTGCGCCGTGACCACGGGGTTGAAATGCGAGGGTGCAAAGCACTAGAATCCGCCCCCGGTGGCCGGGACTGGCTCTAGCGGCGGTTCCGTGCAGTCGCAGATGGTGCGGCCAAGAGCTTGATTCGAAAGCCCCACTTGGGGCTTTTTGCTTTTTAGGATGGGCCGCTGGC
>DATFUG010000300.1:0-3730 GCA_035261025.1 Steroidobacteraceae bacterium
TCGCGATCCGAAGGACCCGGCTATGGCTTGGAGGTCGCGCTCGAGATCGCGATGCCAGGCGTCGCTCGGAGCGATGCGGAGGCGCTGGTGGAGAAGGCTCATCAGGTCTGCCCCTACTCCAATGCCACGCGCAACAACGTCGCGGTGAAGCTCACCGTCGTCGATCCGAATGCTTAGTGTGGAAGAGATCGCTATGAAGACCACGGATTCCGTCATGAGCTTTGATTTGCAACTCGCCCATCGTCGCGCGCTGGTGACCGGCGGCACTAAGGGCGTGGGCGCCGCCGTGGTGGAGGCGCTGCACGATGCTGGAGTGCAGGTCGCCGCGACCGCGCGTTCCGCACCGTCTCAACCGGCCGAGGGCGTGCGCTATGTCGCCGCGGATCTTTCGACCGCGGAAGGCGCGAGCGCCGTAGCCCGCTCAGTGCTGCAGCAGCTCGGCGGCATCGACATCCTGGTCAACGTGCTCGGCGGCTCGAGCGCCCCCGGCGGCGGATTCGCCGCGCTGGACGACACGGAGTGGTTGAAGGAGCTGAACCAGAACCTCATGCCGGCGGTTCGTCTCGATCGCGCCTTGCTGCCGTCGATGATCGCGCAGGGGTCCGGCGTCGTCATCCACGTGACGTCGATCCAGCGTGTTCTTCCATTGCCCGAATCGACGATCGCCTATGCTGCGGCCAAGGCGGCACTCTCGACCTACAGCAAGGCCCTCTCGAAGGAAGTGACACCCAAAGGAATCCGCGTTATCCGCGTTGCTCCCGGCTGGGTCGAAACCGAAGCGGCGGTCGCCCTCGCGGAGCGCCTGGCGGTCCAGGCCGGTACGAACTACGAGGGGGGCAAGCAGATCATCATGAAGGGCCTCGGCGGCATTCCGCTCGGCCGTCCTGCCAAGCCGAAGGAGGTTGCGGACCTCATCGCTTTCCTGGCCTCTCCGCGAGCGTCTTCGATTACCGGCACGGAGTACGTGATCGATGGCGGGACCGTTCCGACTGTCTGAACCGTTGGGGTCTGCCCCGCTGGCCCGTTACGCGCCTTTCAGGAGTTATAGAGGGCCTGGCCGAGATTGTCGGATCCAGCCGAACACATGGGTAGCTCACTGTCCCCTGGCATTCGAGCAGCCAATTGACGTCCATCAAAGTCGGACGTCCAGACTTTTCAGCAATAGTCGCGACGACCGAGGAGACCATGAGGTTGCGGGAGTTTTGCGTGAATCAGTGACGCTTTGTGGTGCTCAGTGATGACAATTGCAACGGCATCCCGGTGGCGGTGGTTTAGTAACTCATTGATCTAGAAAAAAAACATTCTCAGCTCCAAATTCCCCTGAGAGCGCCTCGGCCAACTTCGAACCAGGTGGTCGGCGTTTCGAATCCGTCCGGGCGCGCGAACTACAACGAGTAAGGCAAGGCCCTACTCGGGTTGTTCACGGCGTGTAGTGTGCTGCCTCCGAGCCAAACAGAAGCCTTACATCGGCGCTCCGCGGACTGTGAACAGGACGCGATCCAGCTGTTGGCCTTGGGCGTCGAGCAAGCTCAGGTAGTACGTTCCGGGCTTTGGCGTCCACATCGTGGTCGCGGTAGCCGGGCCATAGACCACGCTGTTTAGTGCAAACGACTGGCCTCGCGAGGCGCCCTTTGCAGAGAACAGCACACGCTGACGATCCGGAGGAATGTCCGGATCCAGGGCGACTACGATGCCGTTTGCCGGACTAGTGATGCCCGGTCTCATGGCACCCGATATCGTAGTTATGGTATCTGCTCGGTGAGTCGTGTCCGTCAGGAACCACTCATTGCGCGGGGGCTCGATGGCAGGCTGAAACGTCACCCTGTGCACGGTGAGGCTATCAGGCGCGCGGGGCGGATTCCCGCTTCCACCGTCGCCCAGGGCAAGCATCAGATCGTGCCAAATCGGCGCTGCGCCCGTAACGCCGCTGACATCAAGCATGGAGTCGCCCTCGAAGTTTCCCACCCAAACGGCGACGGTGTAGCGGCTCGAGTAACCAATGCACCAGTTGTCGCGCATGTCTTCGCTTGTGCCGGTCTTTGCCGCTGTCCAGTAAGGAGTCTTCAGGTGGTTGTCGAGTCCAAAAGTGACGGCGCGTGCCGCCGGGTCAGCGAGGATGTCGTTCACGATGAAGCTGGATTCCTTCGGCATCAAGTAGTGATTGCGGCCTGAATTGCCGGAGGCAGTAACCGAAATTGGTGACCACTCGCCGCTTCGGGCCAGTGTTCGGTAGGCCTGCGCCTGCTGCCATAGCGACACTTCCGCCGATCCCAACGCCAGCGAGTAGCCATAGAACTGGCTGTCGCGCTTGATGTCCTGGTACCCCAGTTGCAGCAGCCGGTCACGGAAGCTGTCGATGCCCACGAGCACCAACGTGCGCACGGCCGGAATGTTGAGCGAGCCGGCAAGGGCAGTGCGAACGCTGACCAGGCCCTTGAAGTCGTGCTCGTAGTCCTGAGGCAGGTAGACGCCGCTCGCGGTCTCGAGGCTCAGGGGAGAGTCTTGCAGAAGAGAGGCGGCCGTGATGTAGCGGCGCTCTAGTGCGAGCTCATAAAGAAATGGTTTGAGCGTCGATCCGGCCTGGCGCAGCGCCATGACACCGTCCACAGCTCGGGCGCGCGAGGCGTTGCCGGCGGAGGCAACATAGGCCAGGACTTCGCCCGTCTGGTTATCGACGATCAGTGCTGCGCCATCGCGCACGTTGTGGTTCACCAGCGAGTCCAGGTGATTGCGGACGGCGTCGCGCGCCAGACGCTGCAGGCGCGCGTCGATCGTTGTGCGCACCTGTTCGCCCGGATCGTGGAGCAGGCGCTGCGCGAGCTGCGGCGCCAGGTGGTCATCGTCGACGGCCACGTTTACTCTGCCCATCGTGGATGCAGCCGCCCTGATTGCCTCACAATCCGCTTCCGCCGGAGTCTGACTGATTCGTACACAGGCCCGGGCGACAACTCGCTCGATGCGGGCCCCCGGATTGGGCAGCAGTGCAGCGAGCACCAGGCTTTCGGGCGTGCTGAGTCCGGAGGGTATCTTGCCGAACAGGCGTCGCGACGCTGCGGCGATGCCCTGCAGTTCGTTGCGGTAGCCGAGCAGATTGACGTAGGCCTCCAGGATCTGCGCCTTGGTCCAGCGCCGCTCCATCGCCAGTGCCGTGCGCGCCTGGCGGCACTTTTCCCACCAGGAGGTGCCGACTTGGCTGGCAAGGCGTCCATCCAGAAGCCTCGCCAACTGCATGGTGATGGTGCTGGCGCCGCGCCGCTTGCCGTGCAGCAAGTTGTCGCGCACCGCTCCGGCTGCCCCAATCCAGTCGACGCCGTGATGGAGCCAGAAGCGGCGGTCCTCACCTTTGACGAGTGCGGCGACCAGGGCGGGCGATAGATCGCTGAGCGGCGTCCACCGCAGGCGTTGCACGTCGAAGCGCAGGCGACGGGAGTCGATTACCACATCGTTCCGATCGAGCAAGTAGGCTTCGGAAGGCCGGTAGGCCTCCCTCACCGCGTCGAACGTGGGCACTGGTACTGGCCAAAAAATCCACAGTGCAGTGGCAACAGTCGACGCCAGCACAATTGCACCCACGCCCGTCATGATCCGCACCAAATGCGGGTTCACGGCGCAGCCACCGCAGGTTGGATGGTCAACGGCGGGTTTGGCAGTTCGCCGAACATCTCCGGCGCGTACATGGCTTCCACCCGCGTGGCCGGAAGGTTGAAGATGCCCGGATTGTTTAGCCGAG
>DATFUG010000301.1:0-2140 GCA_035261025.1 Steroidobacteraceae bacterium
GGTGCAGCTGCCGCTCCCCCCACAGGTTCGGCCGCGCTCGGTGATCGATGCCATCAACCCGGCCAAGGACGTCGACGGCTTCCACCCCTACAACCTCGGGCGCCTGGCACAGCGTGAACCGCTCCTGCGCTGCTGCACGCCCTATGGCGTGATGCGCCTGCTCGAGAGCATCGGCGCCAAGCTGGCCGGCATGCAGGCCGTGGTCGTCGGCGCCTCCAGCATCGTCGGACGGCCCATGGCGCTGGAACTGCTGCTCGCCGGCGCCACCGTCACCGTCTGCCACAGCCGCACACGCGATCTGGCGGCCGAGGTGGCGCGCGCCGATCTCGTGGTGGCCGCGGTCGGGCAGCCCAACAAGGTGCGTGGCGAGTGGATCAAGCCCGGCGCAATCGTCATCGATGTTGGCATCAACCGGCTCGGCGATGGGCGGCTGGCCGGCGATGTGGAATTCGCCCCCGCGGCGGCACGAGCCGGCTGGATCACGCCCGTCCCGGGCGGGGTCGGCCCGATGACCGTCGCGATGCTGATGCAAAATACGCTCGAGGCCTACCAGAAGCGTTGATCAGGCCGCTTCGGCCCTGACGCTTACAATCTCGAGCGGAATGCCGCGGATGGCCGCGGCGGTGTCCGTGAAGGTGCTGTAGAAGCTCCCCAGCAGCTTGCGGCATCCGGCCAGGCAATAAAGATCCACGACCGCATCACGCGCGGAGCGCTTGTCGCCGCGCCGCACCGATTGCTTCGGGTGTGTATGGATGCGCGCGCCGAACTCGCGCCGCAACAGGGCCTCTTCGCTTAAGTCGTCCGTCGCCAGGAAGAATTCGGTGGCGGGCTCGACTTCCAGCTCAGCGCGCATGCGTCGCAGGAATTGCTCCGTCGGGCTGATCGCAATCGATTGACGATTGTCCTGCCGCCGGATGTGCACACCCACCATCCGCGGCAACAGCGCCTGGTAACGAGCCAGTGCCTGCCGGATCGGCGCCGCCGGGACCAGATCGGTGTACGGCCTGGGATTCGGAAAGAAGCGATCGTAGGTGCGGATCATGACACCCGGGGACTGCACCAAGGGCGCAAAGGATTCACCGGCCACGACCATGCGGTTGGCTTCCGGGATGTCGATGTAGCGTGCGTACATCGCGCGCGCCCGGTGCAGCCGCAGCCAGCGCAGGAAACGCGGATCGCGCACCTGCCTGAGGCTCGTGAACGCGGCGGGGACTTCAAACAGATCCTCGAACCGGCAGGGCATCTGGTTGCGAATGGTCCACACCACGTGCAGTTCGCTGCCCGTGGATCGGGACAGCGCGATGCCGGAGTCGAGCACCCGCATGCGGTTGCCCAGGCCGCCGATGGGCTCCAGCGTCATCATGACGGCGCGGGTCGCCGGAAGAACAGGCCATCGAGCTGCAGCAACTCGCCGGTGCGGGGATCGAAGAACCCGGGCTTGAGATCCATCAGGGCAAAGCCCTGTTGCGCCATCTCGGCGATCAGCTCCGGCAGCAACAGCTCACCCTGGTACAGCGGCGCGATGGACATCTCCAGCTGCACGCCGATGCAGCGAGTGAGGGTCTGTTGCGCACCGCGCAACACCGCCGCTTCGAAGCCCTGCGTGTCGATCTTCAGGAAGATGCGATCGCGCGGCCCGCAATACTGATCAATGACACCGTCCAGTCGCCGCACGCTCACCGATTCCGTGCCCACGTAGGCGGACTTCGGTGCCGCGGCCAGGTGCTGAGGCAGCATTTCCAGGAAGGAGGAACTCTGGGAATTTCCGGCGACGTGGATGCGCCGCGTCTCATCGGTATCACCCAGCGCCAGTTGCACCGCCTGCCAGTTCGCTATCGTGGCGGTATTGAATTTCAGCTTGGCGTAGGGCCGGGCCAGCGGTTCAAACGACACGATCCGGCGCCGATACCCCATGGCGCGCAGCTGGCGGGCGAACTGCCCGGCGTTGGCCCCCACGTCCAGCACCACATCGACGTCAAATCGTTCCAGTAGCCGGCGCAGCGTATCCGCGCGGCGGTAGGCGCGCAGGCCCACGCGGGCGAGGAGATTGCGCGCCAGGGCCTTGCATTGATAGGCCTCAGGCATCGGCGCGCACCGCGACCAGCCAGAACTCCTTGCGGATGGCGGCCGCGTCCCGCAA
>DATFUG010000302.1:0-3921 GCA_035261025.1 Steroidobacteraceae bacterium
TACCCGCCCGAGTTCGGCCTGCCGGACGATTCCGCTATGATCGGCCTCTCCGAACTGGCCGAAGGCTGACTCCTTGTCGTGGTTCGAGAAAATCGTGCCCTCGCGCATCAAGACCGAACGGCGCTCGCGTTCGGTTCCCGAGGGGCTGTGGATCAAGTGCCCGGCCTGTGATGCGGTCCTCTACCGGGCGGAGCTGGAACGCAACCTCAATGTCTGCCCGAAGTGCGGACACCACATGCGGATCGGCGCCCGCGCGCGCCTGAACTCGCTCCTGGATCCGGGACCGAAGCTGGAGATCGGTGCGCTGGTGCAGCCCGAGGATCCGCTGCGCTTTCGCGACAGCAAGCGCTACAAGGACCGGCTGGCGCAGGCGCAGAAGGCGACTTCCGAGCGCGACGCGCTGATCGCGCTGGCGGGCCGTCTGAAGGGGGAGGAGCTCGTAGCCTGCGCCTTCGAGTTCCAGTTCCTCGGCGGCTCGATGGGTTCGGTGGTCGGGGAGCGCTTTCGCCGCTCGGTCGATCACTGCGTCGCACAGCGCTGCCCGCTGGTGTGCTTTTCGGCCACGGGCGGGGCGCGTATGCAGGAGGCGCTCCTGTCGCTGATGCAGATGGCCAAGACCAGCGCCGCGCTGGCGCGCCTGGCGCGCGCGGCCTTGCCCTACATTTCGGTCATGACCGATCCGACCACGGGCGGAGTCTCAGCCAGCCTCGCGATGCTGGGCGACCTGAATGTCGCGGAGCCGCGGGCCCTGATCGGTTTCGCCGGCCCGCGCGTCATCCAGCAGACCGTGCGCGAAACGCTCCCCGAGGGTTTTCAGCGCAGCGAGTTCCTGCTCGAGCACGGTACGCTCGATCTGATCATCGATCGACGCGAGATGCGCGATCGCCTGGCCGCGCTCCTGCAGATGCTGATGAAGCGGCCCGTGCTCCAGTCCTGATTGATGCCCGCTGCAAGAACGCTGGCCGACTGGCTGACTTACCAGCAGGAGCTCCATCCGAGCAGCATCGACCTGGGCCTGGAGCGTGTCCGCGCCGTCGCCGAGCGGCTGGGGCTGCTGCCGCTCGCCGGGCGGACGGTCATCATCGGCGGCACCAACGGCAAGGGTTCGACGGCGACGCTGATGGCGGCGCTGGCCCAGGCGCAGGGCGAGCGGGTCGGACTGTTCACCTCCCCACACCTGTTGCGCTATCAGGAGCGCATCACCATCGATGGGGTGGAGGCGGGCGATGAGCCGCTGGTTGCGGCCTTTGAGCGTATCGAGGCCGCGCGCGGCGCGATCTCGCTGACGTACTTTGAATTCAACACCCTGGCGGCGCTGGCGCTGTTTCATGACGCCGGGGTGGACCTGACGATCCTCGAGGTGGGTCTGGGCGGGCGGCTCGATGCCACGAACATCATCGACGCGGACGTGGCGGTCCTGTGCTCGGTGGGTTTCGATCACCGCGACTGGCTGGGCGAGACGCTCGAGGCGATCGGCGCGGAAAAGGCCGGCATCTTCCGACGCGCCCAGCCGGTGATTCTGGGCACCACGGAGATGCCGGCGAGCGTTTCCTCGGCCCTGGCGGCCCTTGAGTGCAAGGTTGCGGCCGCGGAGCGGGACTTCAGCTGGCAGGTGCGTCCGGATGGGAGCTGGGATTACCACGATCGCGCGGCCGAGCTGATGCGCTTGCCTGCGCCGGCGCTGGCGGGCGAGATCCAATATCGCAATGCCGCCACCGCGCTGGCCGCGATGCACGCGCTGAGGGCGTCTGCGCCGCTGGAGCCCGCCGGGGTCGCCGCGGCGTTGCGCCGCGTGCGCCTGCCCGGCCGGCTGCAACGCGTTTCCGGAAGTGTCGAGTGGGTGCTCGATGTCGCGCACAACGAACCTGCCGCCGCGGTGCTGGCCCATGAACTGCGTGCCTTCGGTGCGCGGGGACGCACGCTGGCGGTGTTCGGCATGCTCGCCGACAAGGATGTCGCCGCGGTGGCCGCGCAGCTCGACTCGCAGGTCGATCACTGGCTGCTGTGCACGCCTCAGGGACCGCGCGCGCTGGAGTCCGCGCGCCTCGCGGAGCGGATGGGAACAACGCGCGGCGACGTGGAGATCTGCGGGGATGTCCCATCGGCCTGCGAGCGCGCCGAGCGACTGGCGGTGAGCGGGGATCGCGTGCTGGTGTGCGGGTCCTTCCACACCGTGGGACCGGCGCTGCAATGGCGTGGGCTATACTGAGCCTTCATCTCACGGGCAGGTAAGGCACTCTTGCAGACACATCTCAAGGAGCGGCTGACCGGTGCGGCACTGCTCGTATTGATCGTGGTATTGCTGGTGCCGGAAATGTTTCGCGGCCGCCCGGCGCCGACGCCCCAGAGCACCAGCAGCGCGCTCGATGGACCGCCGGTACGCTCCTACACCATTGATCTGCGCGACAACGAGGCCGCGCAGCCGCTGCCGGGGGGCGCACCTTTAAGCGTGAGTCCAGCGCAGAGTGCGAGCGCACCGGCAGCGACGGAAGGGAGCGCGGTGGCGCCGCCTGTGCCGGCCGCTGCGACCGCCGCGAGTGCGCCCAGGGCAGCGGCGGTGACGCCACCGGCCGCTACGCCTGCGCACGCCGCGGCGCCCGCGGGCTGGACCGTGCAGGTGGGCAGCTTTGCACGACGTGATTTTGCCGAGCGCATGGCCAGGCAGATGAAGACGAAGGGATTTGCCGTGCAGGTGGCCGGGCCCGACGACAAGGGCCTGTACCGGGTGCGCAGCGCGGCCTTCGCCGATCGTGCCCGCGCCATGGCGCTGCGGCAGCAAATGCTGCAAAAGGGCCTGAAACCGATCGTTAATACGCTCCCTTGAGACCTGCTGCGCGGCCCTTATGTGCCGATAAGGTAGAATGCCGAGGCTGGACGCTTCGGAGGCGATGGGGCCGTGTGATATGAACTGGACCGATTACGTGATCATCGCCCTGCTGGTTTTTTCCAGCGTTGCCGGCCTGCTGCGCGGTCTGTTGCGCGAGGTCATCTCGCTGGTCACCTGGCTGGCCGCCGTGATCCTGGCCTGGCAGTATTCCCCGGTGCTCGAGCCTCACCTGGGCGGTGCGCTCAGCGGCGAAGGCGTGCGTCCCTGGGCGGCGCGCGCCATCATCTTTGTCACCGTGCTGCTGATTGGAGCGGCGATCGGGGCGATCGTCTCGCGTTTCACGCGCCTGTCGATATTCGCCGGCACGGATCGCCTGCTCGGCTTCGTGTTTGGAATGGCGCGCGGTGTCGTGGTGCTGGGACTGCTGGCGATCCTGTGCCACGCGGTGCGCCTGGATGAAGAACCCTGGTATGGCGACTCCACATTGGTCCCCTACGCCGAGAAGGTGGGCAATGTGCTGCGGAGCCTCGTCGGAGAGGGTAAGATTCGCGCCGCGTCAATGTCCGCCTGAACCCTACGGTTACAAACTATGTGTGGCATCGTCGGCATAGTGGGCACCGCCCCGGTTAACCAGCGTATCTACGATGCGCTGACTGTGCTGCAGCACCGGGGCCAGGATGCGGCGGGCATCATGACCGCGGAGCAGGGGGCGCTGTGCGTGCGCAAGGGCTCGGGCCTGGTGCGCGACGTCTTTCAACAGCACCACATGCTCGAACTGCGCGGCAACGTCGGCATCGGCCATGTGCGCTACCCCACGGCCGGCTGTGACAGCGCCTCGGAAGCCCAACCCTTCTACGTCAATGCGCCCTACGGCATCTGCCTGGCGCACAACGGCAATCTGACCAACGCGGCCGAACTGGCCCAGGTGCTGGAGCGCGAAGATCGCCGGCACCTCAACAGCGGCTCGGATTCAGAAGTGCTGCTGAATGTGTTTGCCTCCGAACTGCAGCGCGTGGGGACGCCGCGCCTGACGCCGTCCGACATTTTCGCCGCCTGCACGGCGGTGTACCGTCGCTGTCGCGGAGGCTATGCGG
>DATFUG010000303.1:0-11661 GCA_035261025.1 Steroidobacteraceae bacterium
TCTGGTATTTCTTTGGCTCCCTGGCGCTCGTGGTGCTGGTGATGCAGCTGTTCTCGGGCATCTTCCTCACCATGTTCTACAAGGTGGGCGAGACCACCTCCTTCGATTCCGTCGAATTCATCATGCGCGAGGTCAACTACGGCTGGCTGCTGCGCTACCTGCACTCGGTGGGCGCGTCGGCCTTCTTCGTGGTCATCTACCTGCACATGTACCGCGCGCTGGTGTACGGCTCGTACAAGGCGCCGCGCGAGCTGCTGTGGCTGTTCGGCATGTTCATCTACCTGGCGCTCATGGCCGAAGCCTTCATGGGCTACGTGCTGCCCTGGGGCAACATGTCCTACTGGGCGGCGCAGGTGATCATCAACATTTTCGGCACCATCCCGGTCATCGGTCCGGGGCTGGTGGAGTGGATCCGCGGCGATTACGGCGTGGCGGATGCGACGCTCAATCGTTTCTTCTCGCTGCACGTGGTGGCGATCCCGCTGGTGCTGCTGCTGCTGGTGGCGCTGCACCTCGTGGCGCTGCGGGAAGTCGGCTCGAACAATCCCGACGGCATCGAGATCAAGGCCCATCGCGGAGCGGACGGCAAGCCGCTCGATGGCATCCCCTTCCACCCCTATTACACCGTCAAGGACATCGTCGGTATCGGCCTGTTCCTGACCCTGTTCGCCGTGGTCGTCTTCTTCGTACCGACCTTTGGTAACCTGTTCCTGGAGGAGGCGAACTTCGAGCCGGCCAATCCGCTGTCGACACCCGAGCCGATCGCGCCCGCGTGGTACTTCACGCCCTTTTACGCGATCCTGCGCGCGATACCCAACCAGCGCCTGGGTGCGCTGCTGCTGCTGATCGCCGTGATGGCGTTTTTCTTCCTGCCGTGGCTGGACCGCTCGCCGGTCCGCTCGATCCGCTACCGCGGCTGGTGGTTCCGTGGCTTCCTGGCGGTCTTCACCATCTCCTTCGGCGCGCTGATGTGGCTGGGACTCAAGCCGGTCACCGTCGCCTACGTCAACGCGGCGCGGGTTTTTTCCGTAGGCTATTTTGCCTTCTTCCTGCTGATGCCCTGGTACTCGCGCTGGGATCGCGTCAAGCCCGTGCCCGACAGAGTCAGGTTCCATGAATAAGTCAGCCCTGATCGCCGCAGCGCTGCTGGGCGCCGCGTGTTCGCTGGGCGTGGCGGCGCAGGAGCCGGCGGCGCCCGCCGCCGAAACGGTACCGTGGGAAACGTGGCAGGCGGGGAACGAGGTCAGCAACGTCGCTTCGCTGCAGCGCGGCTTCCGCAATTTCATGAACTACTGCGCCGGCTGTCACTCCATGAAGTATGTGCGCTACTCACGCGTGGCGACCGACCTGAAGATCCCGACCGGGATGCTCAAGGCGGACCTGCTGCCCGATGGCGCGGCGCCGGCAGATTACATCCATGCCAGCCTGCAGGGGCAGGACGGCGTGGCCTGGTTCGGCAAGGAGCCGCCCGATCTGTCGCTGATCGCCCGCTCACTCGGAGTCGACAAGAGCTACCGGTTCCTGAAGACTTTTTACCTCGATCCGTCGCGTCCCACGCGCACCAACAATCTGGTGCTGGACGCCGCGGCAATGCCCGCGGTGCTCTCGGATCTGGAGGGCGTGAAGGCGGCGGTGTTCAGGGACGTCAAGGTCACTGTCGACGGCAGGACCATGACCGAAAAAAAGTTCGATCATTTCGTTACCGTCGTGCCCGGCCGGATGAGCGGGCCGGAGTTCGACGCGTTCTTGCGCGACACCGTCAATTTTCTCGACTACGCCGGTGAACCGGCGCAGGTCGATCGACGCAGCATAGGCGTGTGGGTGGTACTGTTCCTTCTGGTATTCACCTGGTTCGCCTGGCTGCTGAAGCAGGAATATTGGAAAGACGTCCACTGACGCGGTGGCGGCACGGCCGCACTGTCGCAGGAGTGCCCTAGATGGCGAGTCGGCGGGCGGTCATGACCCTTTTTTCCGCACCGGGTGAGCCCCAGAGCCACCGCGTGCGCATCGTGCTCGCCGAAAAGGCGAACGACATGGACGTCATCAGCGTGGTGCCGGGGCGCTATCCCGAGGACCTGCTGGATCTCAATCCCTACCGGAGCCTTCCCACCCTCGTCGATCGTGACCTGGTGCTGTATGACGCCCGTGTCATCATTGATTACCTGGACGAGCGCTTTCCGCATCCGCCGCTGATGCCCGTAGATCCGGTGCTGCGCGCTCAGTTCCGCCTGGCCATGTACCGCATCGAGCGTGACTGGTACGGGCTGGCCGATCAGATCGAGCGCGAGACCGACCGCAAGAACCAGGCGCGGCTCAAGAAAGAGCTGCGCGATGCGATGCTGGAGAGCGCCGATCTTTTCAAGATCAAGCCGTATTTTCTCAGCGATGAATTCTCGGTGGTTGACGCCACGATCGCACCGATCCTGTGGCGCATGCGCCGCTACGAGATCGAGCTGCCGCCCACGGCGCAGGCGATGTCGCGCTACGCGGCGAGCGTTCTTGCCCGTCCGACCTTTCGCGCCAGCCTGTCGGATGCGGAACTCGAGATGGGCCTGGGCGGATAACGGCCATGGGTGACGCGCTCACCGCTCTGTCGCGCCGGCCGTACCTGCTGCGCGCCATGCACGAATGGATGGGTGATGCGGGCTTGACGCCGCACATCATCGTCGATGCGGGACGCACGGACGTGGAAGTGCCCAATGCCTACGTCAAGGACGGCAAAATCGTCCTCAACGTGTCGCTCAATGCCACGCAGCGGCTGCAGCTGCTGAACCAGGGGATCGAGTTCGACGCGCGTTTCGCCGGCATCGTGCATCACGTGCGCGTGCCGATGACCGCGGTGCTTGGCATCTACGCGCGCGAGACCGGCGAGGGCATGGTGTTCAACGAGTCCGGACCCGATGCTCCGCCACCCGCGGAGGCCGGTGCGCCGGCAGCGGTGCCGAAAGGTGAAATGCGGCGTGCCAAGCTTACGGTGGTGAAGTGAGCTGAAGGCAGCGGCAGGGGAGGCCAGGGTGGCTCAGCGATACGCACTGCTCGGTTTGCTGCTGGCACTGGCGGCATTTCCACTGTGGGCCGCCGATACCACCGCGGCCGCGCCGCCCGCGCCCGCACCCGCGACGGCGCCCGCCGCGACTCCGGCTCCTGCCACGGCGCCCGCCGAAAGACTCCCGGTGGATTCCTTTGCGCGCCTGCCCTTCGTCGAGTACCCGGTGCTTGCACCGGACGGCGCTCACTGGGCGGGCCTGCTGGGCGTGGGGGGCGTCCAGTCGATCGCGATCTTCAATCTCCTCGGAAAACCGGTGGTCGCCGTGCGCGTCCTGGTGCCGGACCAGACCAACGTGCGCTGGCTGCGCTGGGCCAACGCCGACAATGTGCTGATCGGTCTCGACGCGTTGGTGAATGTTGCACACGATGACTGGTATGTTTCGCGCCTCGTCGGCCTCAATCGCGTCACCGGGAAGGTAACGTACCTGCTGTGGGATGTGGGTGGCCAGAACGCCAGCGACGTCGTCTGGATACCGAAGAATGGCGGAAACGAGGTACTGATCGCGGCGCAGAATTCCATTTACGAAGAACTCGAGTGGTGGCCCGCCGTGCACCGGGTCGACATCACGAACGGGCATGATCGGGTGGTGGTCGCGCCCCACCCGGGTATCAGTGAATGGATGGCTGACGGCGAGGGCACCATCCGGGCGGGCGTCGGCTATGACGATGTACTGCGCACCTCGCGCCTGGTTTACCGCCCGGCCGGCAGCAAGGACTCCTTCCGGACCGTGAACCGTGCCAACGAACGCAAGGGCGAGAGTCTGCTGCGGCCATTCCTGTTTCTGCCCGGCGGCGATCATGCGCTGGTCATTCATGACAACAGCAAGGGGATGTCGGCCATCTACGAAGTCGATCTGGCCACACAGGCGGAAGTTCGAACGGTCTACGAGCCGCCCTCCGGTGAAGTGGACGACGTCCTGATTTCGGACGACGGCACCACGCTGCTGGCCGCCAAGGTGACCGATCCCGCCATCGGCAAGCATTGGCTCGACCCGGGTCTGGCCGCACTGCAGGTGCAGCTGGAAAAATCAGTGCCGAGCGCCGGCGTGGTCATCGAGAGCGTGAGTGCCGATCGGCAGGGCATGCTGGTCCGCATCGGCGCGGCCGACATGCCGGGCCAGTTGTCCTTCCTGGACCTCAAGGATGGTGTTCTGCACAAGCTGGCGGCCTTCAATGAGGCCATCGGCACGCGCCACCTGGCGCCGGCGAAGCTCGTGCACTACCAGGCCCGCGACGGGCTGGCGATCGAGGCCGTGCTGACGCTGCCGGTCGGGCGAGAGCCGAAAAGCCTGCCGCTCGTGGTCATGCCGCACGGCGGACCGTGGGCGCAGGACACGCTCGATTACGACTACTGGGTGCAATTCCTGGCCAATCGCGGCTATGTCGTGCTGCAGCCCAACTTTCGTGGCTCGACGGGCTACGGCACCAGTTTTCTGCACGCCGCGGATGGCCAGCTGGGGCTCGCGATGCAGGACGACGTGACGGACGGTGTCAAATGGGCCGTGAGCCAGGGCCTGGCGGATGAACACCGCGTGTGCATCGTCGGCGCATCCTACGGCGGCTACGCGGCGATGTGGGGGATTGCGAAGGACCCGGAGCAGTACCGCTGCGCGATTTCGATTGCGGGCGTCAGCAGCCTGAAGCGCGAAGTGAATGACTTTGCCTCAAGCACGCATGAAAATATCAGTCGCGACGCCTGGCAGCGCATGGCCCCGCACTTCGATGCCGTTTCGCCCATCAACGCGGTCGATCGCATGAAGACGCCGCTGCTGCTGATCCACGGCAAGAAGGACATCACAGTCTCGTATGTGCACTCCTCGAAGATGTACGATCGGATGCGCAAGGCGGGCAGGACCGTCGAGTTCGTCCTGCTGCCGCTGGCCGACCACTACTACACCCGGCAGGAGGATCGCGTCGCGCTGCTGAACGCCATGGACGCGTTCCTCGCCAAGTACAACCCCGCCGACTGAGCCGGGCTATTTGCCGCCGGCGGCGATCCAGCGATCCGTCTTGGCGTCGAGCGCGGCGAAGGGCAGCATGCCATCTTCGAGCAGCGTCTGGTGAAACGCGCGCACGTCAAAGCGCTTCCCGAGCTGCTTCTCGGCACGCTCGCGCATCTGGTGCCATTGAATGCCGCCGAGCGGGTAGGCGAGCACGAAACCGGGCAGGCTGCTGATCAGGCTGACCGATTCTTTCGCGCGCGCCGGCGTCCGCAGCGGCATGGCTTTGCTCAGATACTGCACCGCCTGTTCGGTGCTCCAGCCCTTCACCTGCAGACCAAGGTCCACCACCATCATGGGCGTGATGGAGCTCATCTGCCGGCCGATGAAGTCCAGGTCGCCGTCGTAGAGGCCGATCTCGTAGGCGAAATCCTCGGCATAGGTGGCCCAGCCCTCGCTCGCTCCATTGAAGGAGAGGATGCGTGCGATGGGATGATTGCCCTTGTGACCGTGTTCGGCGAGGAAGGCCAGCTGCAGGTGATGGCCCGGCAGCGTCTCGTGCAGGATCACGTTCTGCAGTGAGCTGCGGTACAGATCCTGCGGGACGTTGCGATAGAAATAGGTCGCACCGCGGCTCCCATCGTCCGCGGCCGGACTGTATTGACCCCCCGGTGCGGAGGCCTGCTGGAATTCGGGAAACGGTTCGAGCTTGACCTGGCCGACGGGTGGCGTCAGCACCATCTGGCCCGCGGCGGCGTAGGCGCGATCGTAGGTCCGCTTGGTGTAATCGCGGATCTCATCGGCGCTGGCGAAGTGGCTGTCGGGTTCGGCGCGGATGAGCTCAGCCAGCGTCTTCCAGTCCTTGGCCTTGGCGCCATAGTGCTTTCGTCCCAGCCGCAGTGCGCTGGCGCGTTCACGCGCGACTTCCCTGACCGCTACATCGAACAGCTTGTTCGGGTCCGCATCGATGGTCACCGTCGAAAAGATGAGGCCGCGATAGCATTCGCGGCCGTGCGGCATCGCCGCTACGGAAGGCGATTGCCGCGCGTGCGGCCGATACTCATCGCGGAGGTAGTCCCGGTAGCGCGTGAGGGCCGGCCACAGCGTGCCGGCGATGACCTGGGTCCAGTCCGAGACGAACGCCGGAGTCTTGTCGCGGTCCGCGGGACTCATCAGATCGGATTTTTCAGGCGCGCCTGCGAGCATGCTGTCAAGCTGCCCGAGCGTGGATTGCACGGCGGCCGCGGTGGCCGAATACCCCAGGCGCTGGCCCTCCCTGAAGTTGGCAATCTCCTGGTCGAACCAGGGCCCGAAGCGGCGCCAGCGCGCCAGCGCCTGGGCGCGCGCCTCATCGGTGCCCACTGGCTGTATGCCGGCAATCTGTGGCAGTGCCGACTGCACGCCCAACGCCGAAATATCCCCCCACAGCTCATTGCGGCAGACCTCCGTGGCGGCGTCCTGCTTCAGCGCCTGGTTGAGGAAGTGCCAGGTCACCCACTCAGGCTGGTCTGCGAAGGCCTCCGGCTTGATGCCGGCGAGCTCTGCGCTCATGCCCGCCAGCAGCGCGTGCCAGCGCGCGATTTCGGCCGGCGCATTGATGTCGATGCCATCGTTGCGCTGGGGCGCAAGCCCGGTGAACGCATAGGAAACCGGGAAATTCTCCTGGTAGGCCGCGACGAAGCGATCCGCCAGCGCGCTCACGCGCGCGCGATCATCCGCGGCGTGGCCTGGTGAGATGAACAGCGCGGTGGCGGCGGCGGCAACGCAGGTACGGGTGCGCAGTGACATGGCGGGCGGCCGGTGGCGATGAGGGCGCCAAGCCTAGCATGAGGTCCGGTGAGTCAATACGCGTCGAATGCTCCGCGCAGCCATTCGATCGGACCGCCCGGTGCTCCCACCAGCACCGCATCGAATCGCACCGGCCGTTTCTGCAGCGAGGGGTAGCGGGCCAGCAGGTGGCGCGTCGCCCGTACGATGCGGCGGCGCTTGGCGTGCGTGATGCTGGCCGCCGCTCCTCCAAAGCGGGACGAGGACCGGAGCCTCACCTCGACGATCACCAGCGTGTCGCCCTCGCGCGCGACGAGATCGAGTTCCCCCCTGCGGCAGCGATAGTTGCGGTGTAGCAGCCGCAGGCCCGCGGCCCGCAGGTGCTGCGCGGCGCGCTCCTCGGCGACACCGCCCAGGCGCTGCCGGTCGATCGGCGCCGGCGCTGTGTTACTCGCCAGCACCGCTGACGGTGGCGCTGCCCAGCAGCTGGGGTTCCCCGCCGCGCGAAATGCGCGCCCATGACGGTTCGCGGTGCACGCGGCCGTCGGGGTTGACGGTCAGCTCGCCGGTCAGTCCGGCGACGTGCACGAGTCGGGTATTGCCGCCGGCCGCGGCAATCGCCATGGCCATCTGACAGGCGTCGTAGCCGAAGGCGTACAGGCCCGATTGCCAGACGGTGCTGTCGCCGGCTCCGGCCTGCACCGTGGCCCGCACCGTTGCGGCCAGTCCGCTGCCGGGTACGAACCAGGGCATCGCCGGGATGATCACGCCGTCGATATCCTGGTTCGCGAGACCGCCTTCGGTCGCGAAGGCGTCGCTGGTCGAATAGACGGGCACCTCGCCTGCGTACTGGAAGCGCAGTTGCGGTCGCAGCAGGCGTGCGGTCACCGGCTGGCTGGCGACAAAGATGAAATCCAGATCGGCGCGGCTGCGGGGCTCGAATTCCAGCTTTTGTCCCAGCACCGCCTCGAGTCTTTCGTTGCGCGCGAGGCTCTGGTCGGTGCCCAGCACCTGGCGGATGGGCGGGCCGAAATCATGTCCCGCGGAGTCGTAGACCGCCTGGGCCAGGAGCGTGCCGCCACCGGACAGCAGTTCCTGGGTGAAGGCGGCGAGCACGCGCGTGCCCCAGTCACCGGTCGGGCTCAGGGCGACGCCACGCTTCTGGCCGGAGGCCAGCAGGCGCCGCGCGATATCCCGCGCCTCATCCTCGGGCGAGAGCGCAAACTGGTCCATCCCGGAAGGCGCCATGCGCCCGGCGGTCAGGAAATTCAGGGCCAGCATGGGCAGACCGGGCGAGGAGCTGGCGGCGATGTCCACCTCCTGCCGGGTCAGCGGGCCGACGACGAAATCGTTGCCGTCCGCGCGCGCCTGGCGCAGCGCGTCGTTCACGGGCAGCACGCCAGTGTCGTAGACCTGGACCTGCGGGCGGCCGGCGGCGGGGAGCTGCTGCAGGGCGTAGTCGAATCCGGCATGGATCGTGGCGGCATAGCCGGCGGCCTGGCCGCTCAGGGGCAGGAGCAGGGCGATGCGGTGCAACTGCGTCGCGATGGGGAGCGCTGCCGGCAACGCGCCGGCCAGCAACTCGGTGGCCGGATGGTCCGGGTAACGCGCGCGCCACTCCTGCGCCTCCGCCCCGCCGCTGATGGCCGCGCCGCCGCCGGTGCCCGCCATGGCGCCCAGTTCGAGCCAACCGCGTACGGTCTGATCGTGGCTCGCCTCGGGCTCCAGCTTCACGCCGTTCTCGCGCGCCGCGCGCAGCTGCGCCAGCAGCTCGCTGCGCAGCGCACTGCGCGCCGCGCCATCGGCGGTGATCCGCTCCGCGTCCATTTCGGCGCGCACGCCCTCGACGGGGCGTGCGGCCGCGAGCGCAATGCGCATGCGGCTGTCGAAATACTGCGGGGCGAGCGGCGTTCCGGTGGGCTCCGGAATCGCGCTCATCTTCAGCCAGGCCTGCTGCGCCCGGCCGCTCGCCAGTTCGATATCCGCATCGAGCACGCGCCGCTCGATGTTCTGTACCGGCGTCAGGCCCGTGCTGAGCGCACCCAGGACGCGCTGGGCTTCGCCCGCGCGGCCGGCCTGCAGCCAGGCGCGCGCCGCACGCAGTTCCAGTTGCGCCTGTTCGCCTGGCGGTGCCTGGCGCGCGGCATTTTCCAGGGCGATGGCCTCTGCCCGCCGCTCACCCGCCGGCGCCTGCGTTGCCGCACCCGGCGTGGCACCCGGAAAGCGCGCCGGCGGAAAGTGCGCGCAGGCCGACAGGGCCGCAAAGAGCAGCGCCGCGCCGAGCAGGCGGATGAGGCGATACGAGGGCAGGCTTGATTGCATCGGTGGCACCGTGCCCGGCACGCTAGACTCGGTCGTGAGTCCGGCGCCGCCGGGGCGTTCCTTGGGGCAAGTGGAGATTATAGTGGCAGCTGCTGCAGGAAGGCTGGAGGTCATTGCGACGCCAATTGGCAACATTGAGGACTTAAGTGCGCGCGCCCGCGCCAGCCTGGCGGCCGCTGACCTGGTGCTGGCCGAGGACACGCGCCGAACGGCGACGCTGCTGGGCGCCTGCGGCATCTCGCGCCCGCTGCTCTCGCTGCACGATCACAACGAGAGCAGCCGTGTCGAGGCGCTCCTCAAGCGGCTGAAAAATGGCGCCGTGCTGGCGCTCGTCAGTGATGCCGGCACGCCGCTCGTCTCGGACCCGGGCTTCGTGCTGGTGCGCGCCGCGGCTGCGGCCGGGATCGAGGTGCGTACGATCCCGGGGCCTTCGGCGGTGACGGCGGCGCTGGCGGTGGCGGGGCTCCCGACCGACCGCTTCGTGTTCGAAGGCTTCCTGCCGGCCCGGGCTGGAGAACGCCAGGCCGCGCTGGCACGGCTGGCGCGCGAGCCGCGCACCCTGGTGCTGTTCGAGGCCCCGCACCGCATCGGAAAAACCCTGCAGGAGCTCGCCACGGCCTTCGGGCCCGGGCGCGCCGCCGCCATCGCGCGCGAGCTGACGAAGCTGCACGAGTGCGTCTACCGCGGCACGCTCGGCGAGCTCTCGCAGCGCGCGGCGGACGATGCAAACCTGGCGCGCGGCGAAGCCACGATCGTCATCGCCGGCGCCGCCGCAGCGGCGGAGGGCGACGCGGATTTGCTGGCACGCGCGCTGCCGCTGCTGCTCAGGGACCTGCCGCCGGCGCGGGCGGCGGCCATCGCCTCGCAGCTGAGCGGCGTGCCGCGCCCGGCCGCCTATCAGCAGGCCCTGCAGCTGGCCGGCGAGCGCTGAAGGCGCGCCCGCACGCGAAAGCACTGCAGAGCACGGGTGGACCCGAGTATGGTGGCCGCTGGAGAGCCGGCCAGGCAGTCGCTGCCCTAACGGGTGGAGGAAAGTCCGGGCTCGGCGGGTCGAGGTGCCAGGTAACGCCTGGGGGGCGTGAGCCCACGGAAAGTGCAACAGAAAGTAAACCGCCGAAGTGCCGGAAACGGTGCTGGCAAGGGTGAAACGGTGCGGTAAGAGCGCACCGCGTCGGTGGTAACACCTGACGGCTCGGCAAACCCCACCTGGAGCAAGGCCAAATAGGGAAGTCGCGGTGGCAACACCGCAGCGCCAGACCTGCGCGTGCTTCCGGGTAGGCCGCTAGAGGCGCACGGCGACGTGCGTCGCAGAGGAATGACTGTCCACGACAGAACCCGGCTTATCGGCCGGCTCTCCTTCTTCCTCATCTACATTAGAGCTTCACGGGCCAAGTGCCTGATCAATAAGTCGCTTGCCCAAAGCCGACGCTCCCGCCGCGTGACGCAGGTCTCATTTCGCACGTAAGTCTTTGTGCAACTGGAGAAAAACCCAGCTCAGAAGCATTGACTAGGAGTGCTCCGATTTCTATAGTGGCGGCAAGTGGGAAAAAGTGGGGGCAGATGGGCGTCTTCCGCCTGTCGACGACATGTTTCGGGGTGCAACCAAGCTGACGGTAGATGACAAGGGACGGGTGGTCATGCCCACGCGTCACCGTGAGCGGCTCCGCGAGCAATGCGGAGGTCAGCTCGTCATCACCGTCGATCGCGACCAGTGCCTGCTCATCTATCCGCTGCCCGAGTGGGAACAGATCGAACGCAAGCTCATGGCGCTGCCCAGTCTGCAGCCCCAGGCGCGACGCCTGCAGCGCCTGATGGTCGGTCATGCCACGGATCTCGAACTCGACGCCCATGGACGAGTGCTCCTGCCGCCGGAATTGCGGGAGTTCGCGGGACTCCATCGCCACGCGATGCTGATCGGGCAGGGCGCACGCTTCGAGTTGTGGGACGAAGCACGGTGGATGGAGCGGCGCGACGTCTGGCTCAAGAGCGATGACTCGACCGGGACGCTCCCGGCCGATCTCGATTCACTGTCGCTGTAGGACCGGACCAGATGCGCCAGGGTGGGGAGTTTGGATGAGCACAAGGCGGTGCTTGTCGAGGCGGTGCTTGCAGCTCTTGCCGTGCGCCCCGCCGGCCACTACATCGACGCCACCTTCGGCCGTGGCGGGCACAGCGCCGCCATCCTCGGCGCACTCGGTCCTGGCGGCAGCCTCGTCGCGATCGACCGCGACGCGGAGGCGATTGCGGCCGGGCAGTCGCGCTTCGCATCGGAGCCGCGTCTTGCGCTTGTGCATGGAGCCTTTGGCGAGCTGGCGGCGCTGCTGCGCCAGGCGCAGCCGCAAGTCGCCCTGTACGACGGAATCCTCATCGACTGCGGGGTTTCCTCACCGCAACTCGACCACGCGGCGCGTGGCTTCAGTTTCCAGAAGGACGGGCCGCTCGACATGCGCATGGACGCAGGACGCGGCGCACCCGTCAGCGAGTGGCTGGCTGGCGCCCCGTTCGAGGAAATGCGCCACGTGATCGCCACCCTCGGCGAGGAACGCTACGCGGGGCGCATCGCCAAGGCCATCTGCAGCGCGCG
>DATFUG010000304.1:0-10636 GCA_035261025.1 Steroidobacteraceae bacterium
AGCCGCTCACGGGCTTGTCCTCGCCACTGAGCTGCCGATACTGCTCCATTTCGGCAAGCGCCGCGGCCGGCTCACCCAGATACAGATCGAGCAGCACACCCAGGTTGCGATGCGCCGGTGCATAGGCAGCGTCGGCAGCAATCGACTGCTGGTAGGCTTGGCGCGCCTCCGAGAACTTTCCCTGGGCCCGCCGCACCAGGCCCAGCTCGTCCCAGGCCACGGGGTTCGCGGCGGCCCGCTCCGTGGCGCGCTCGAGGGCGGCGGCCGCGGCATCGAGGTTGCCTGCGCCCTGCTCGACGATCCCGAGATTGATCGAAGGTTCGGCCAGCGTGGGGAACTGCAACTCGAGCTGCTGAAATTCCAGTTCTGCGTCGGTGACTTTGCCGCTGAGCGCGGAGGCCACACCGCGTGTGAACTCGACCACCGCGCGCGGTTCCGGGTCGGCTCCCGCGGGCACCGCCAGCGTGCGCACGAGGTCGCTCCACAGTTCCGTCTTGGCGTAGCGCGCCGGGCTCAGCTCCGCCAGGGCGTGGAAACTGCCGCGCACCGACTCGTCATAGACGCCGCTGAGCGTGCGCTTGGCGTTCACTTCATGAATGGCAATCGCCTGCTCCTCGAACGGAAACGACTGCTCCTCGAGCAGCGAATCAAACTGTTCGCGTTCCTCGTCACTCAGCTTCTTGGGCCGTTCGGAGGCCATCAGGTCCTTGGCCAGCGTGCGATACAGCTCCGCCATCTCGTAGGTGGCGGCGGTGGTCGTCGCGGCAACGTCGTAGGCGACGACGGCCTTGTAGCCGGCGAGCGCGGTTTCCATGGCCTGTTTCTTGGCCACCAGGGATTTCTTCAGTGGCGCCGTCAGCCGCACCGCGCGGAACGCGTCGCGTGCGGGTTGTGCCCGCGCGAGCCGCGCCCCGGCCGCCAGAAAGCGTGTGCGATCGGTGCGGCCGGCCCCGGCGGCGGCGTCGGCCTTGATGATTTCATCGCGCCAGTAGTCCAGGCGCGTCACATTGCCTGATTTTTCCGCCAGGCCGGCCAGGCGCGCGCGCGCCTCCATCGCATCCACCACCGGTGTTGGATAGTGCTGCACGAACTGTTCGAGCATGACGGAGGTGCGCGCCTGATTTCCCGCCTTGTCGTACAGATCAGCGGCCCTCAGGGTCGCTTCGCGCGCCACGGCTGGATCCTCGCCGGGTGCGGTGGCAATTCTTTCAAACTCGGCGGCGGCCATGGCGCCGCGTCCGGCTTCGACATAGGCGATGGCGAGCTTGCGGGTGACATCCGCGGCGAATTCACTCTTTGGGTAATCACGCCGGTACGCTTCCAGCACGCTGATGGCCTGATCCCACTGCTTGACGTTGATCAGCGAAGCCGCGGCGTCGTACTGGGCGGTGGACACCACCTTGGAGCCAGGCGCGACCGTCGCGACGCGCAGGAAGTCGGCGGCCGCGCCCGCTTCGTCACCCGCCTTGCGCTTGGCTGCGCCCTGCCGATACACCGCGGCGGCCAGCCGCTCGCTCAAATCGGCCCGCTCCGGCGCACCGGCCTCGGTCACCTGCAGAGCGTGCTGGAAGGCCGGCTCGGCTTTCTCATAGGCGCCCTGGTCGAAATTCGCCTGACCGACGATCGTCCAGGCGATGCGCTGCTTGGCAACGTCTACCGGCGGATTGCGCGCCAGCAGCGCCTCGGCCAGCGTGATCGAACGCGGCAGGTCATGCGCGGCAAAGACATCCTGCGCCGCGCGGGTGAGCACGCCGGAGCTTTCCGGATGTTCGGGGAACGTCTGCGCGAAATGCACCCCTGATTCGGTGGCGCGCGCGCGCACCTCGGCACGCGCACCGGCTGGGAGCGCATCCTCCTGCTTCTGCAGGGACACCAGCGCCGCATACCCCGCCGCGGCGGAGCGCGGCCCCGGCGGATAGGTATAGGCGGTGCGCTCGTATTCGGTAGCGGCGTCCAGGTACTGGCGGCTCTCGTAGAGCGCCTCGGCGAGCAGGTAGTTGGTTTCGACGGAATCCGCGTCTTCCGGAAAGGCTGCCAGCGAATCCCGGTACCAGCGCGCGGCCACGCTGTAGTCCTCGACGCGCTTGGATTTCTGCGCCTGCGCGTGGTAGTACTGCGCCAGGTCCTTGTAGGTGGTCTTGATCTCGGAAACCACCTGCGGAAACGCACTGCGCTCGCGCCCGCGCCAGAAGGGCGCGCTAAACCCGTAGCTGTGCACGTATTCCGCCTTGCCCTCCACCACCAGGTCGGCAAAGCCACCCTTGGCGTAGGCATCGATCGCCTGGTTCGACAGCTCCGGCGCGTGCTCATCCACCGGATCGCGGGCGACGAACGCGCGATAGGTATTGGCCGCGTCCTGGAAGCGCTGCTTCTTCACGTACAAATCGCCGAGGCGCGAATAAAGCAGCCAGGCATAGGGCGTCGATCGGCGGGCGGACAGCAGCTGATCGAGCGATTGCGAGCCATCCAGGTAGGAAAAGGAGATGCTCATAACAAGCAGCGTATCGTCAGCCAGTTCGCGCTCGGCGCGTGACAGGCTCTCCCACCGGCGGGGCGCACCGCTCTGACGATTGAGCAGCGTGCGATCGAGCAGCTTCAGGAAGGATTGCAGGCAGGCCTCGTACTCGGACTCCTTGAACATCGACCAGCCATGCTTGTACAGACTCTGCTCGTAGAAAGCCGACCCGGTCGTGCCACGCGCGATCACCTGTTCGTAGGCGGCCTGGGCCTCGGGATAACGCTTGGCCGAGAACAGCAGTTCACCGCGCCGGAAGTGCACCTCCGGGATCTCGTGCGCGGCCGGATATTTCGCGACGATGCGATCGAGCGTGGCGAGCGCAGTGTCGCTCTGCCCGGTGGTCTCATAGGCCCGCGCCAGCTGGTAGAGCACCTGGTCATTGCGCGGGTAGTCGGGGTAGGCCTTCAGCAGGATCGAGTAGAGCCTGATGGCCTCGGCGCCCTGGGTGTCGACCAGCGACACCTCGTTGGACATGCGCTCCAGATCCCCGGAATCCAGGTTCAGGTCACCCAGGCGACGCAGCGCCTGGGCCCGCAGATGGTCGTCCGTGTTCTGCAGTTTCAGGAATTCACTGTAGCCCTGCATGGCCTTGGCGGTACCGCCGCTCACGCTGGCGTCCGGATGGACCTGGATATTGCCGGCGTTGCGCTTGGCCAGATCTCCAACGGTGGGGGCCGGATCTGCCGCCGCGGCGGCCGTCGCGCCGGCGATCAGCACCAGTCCAAGGATGGCGACTCGGCAAGGAGCGCTCACGGCTTGCCTCCATCACCCGGCGCACCTGCTGGCGCGGGCTCGGTCGCCGGCGCGGGCTCGGTCGCCGGCGAGGACCCTGTCGCCGGCGCGGGCGGCGCTGCCGGAGCAGCGGCGCGATCGTAAATGTCGGCCAGCGCGAAGCGCGCCTGTACTTCGTACGCTGCCAGACGGTCCTTCTGCTCGAGCAGCGCGTTGCTCGCGAGCTGGTCCAGAAAGTGGCTCTGCTGCTGGGCCGAGTTCGCCAGTCCGACCCTGAGCTGGGCGATGCGCGCGGCCAGCGCGGCGATGCGTGCGGCGAATTCGCCCGTGTTGCCGGGCACGCTGCTGCGCGCGTTCTGCACGAGCACCCAGCGGTTCTGGGCTTCATTCAGCGCGGCATCGAGCGCGCGCAGTGCGCGCCGTTCGGCGTAGCTGCGCTGCTTGAACTGCGCATCAAGGCGCCAGTAGAGCACGCCCTTCATCAGGTGGATCTTGTCGCGTTCGGTCTGCAGTTCTTCGCTGTCGCCACCGGCGGCGCTGGCTAGCGCGCTCTCGAGCAGCCGGACCTTGGCCCATTGCGCGCGTTCCCTGGCGGTGCCCAGGGCCGCGACATCCGCGCCGGTCTCAATCGCCGTCAGGCGCGAATCGATGGCAGCGCGCGCAGCGAGCAGTTTCGCCGGCGCCTTGCTGGCAAGCAGCTGGTCCGCCCGCGGCAGTCGCTCGCCGTCGGCAAGCTGGCGCGTGGCGATCATGGCCGCAAAGGCGTCCATGCTGTCGTCCCAGCGCTTGAGGGTGCCGCCGAGGTAGGCCAGGTCGCGGTAATTTTTCAGTCCTTCCTGGAAATCATTCTCGGCCAGCAGGCTGTAGAGGTAGCGTGACTGGGGCGCGCCGGGCAGCTGCTGCAGCTGCCAGAACCACCCCTGCTGGTCCGACTGCGGGTCGGCGCCCAGCAGGTCATCGAGCATGTGGCCCTCGCCGACGCGCGCGACCGCCGCGTCAATGCGTTGCGCCTCCTGGTCGAAGGAGTTGATCGCGGACTCGTAGAACTCGGCGGCCTGTGCATTGGCGTTGAGCTTGCCATAGGCGTAGGGCACGGCGAGGTAGGACTCCTGCACTGCGGCGTCGAGCAGGTTGCGGTTGTGCAGCTCGGTCCAGGGCGTGAGCGCCTCGCGATAGTTGCCCAGCGCGGCCTGCGCCCAACCGACGCCCAGCAGTGCGCGGGTTGAGTAGGGACCGGTGAGGCGCACGCGATCGAGCGCGACGCGCGCGGCGGCCGGATTATTGGCCTGCAACCAGGCATAGCCCAGCGCCAGATTCGCCTTGTCGCGCAGCGCCAGCAATTCGCTACCCGTCACCGCCATCGTGCCCACTGCGGTCAGGACCGGCGCCGCCTCGTCCATGCGGTTCTGGCGTACCAGTGAGACACCAAGGTTGAAGCGGGCATAGGCCATCCAGTCCGGCGGCCCCTGCCAGTGCGCCAGGCGCGCTTCGGCTTCGTCAAAGCGGTTCTGGCGCATGAGCACATTGACCAGCAGGTGCTGGCGCTCCGCCTCGAGCGCCGGCGCCAGCTCGCCGCTGATATGGCCAAGCGATTGCTCGCTGCGATCGTAGTAGCCGCGGGCGTACCAGACCTTGGCGAGGTAGAACCAGGCGCGATTGCGCAGCCCGGCGGGCACCTGGTCGGTCAGCAGCGTCTCGAAGCGCCGGCCCGCCTCATTGTGCATGCCGAGTGACAGGTACAGGCCACCGGCCAGGAGCGCCGCGTCCTGCTCGTGATGCGGCATGCGGTGCCAGTGCTCGTAGGCCTCCAGGCGCGTGAGCGCCTCGAAGTCATCGCCGGAGTAGAAACGGAACAGCACATCGCCGTAGTGCAGATCCTGCACCCGGATGGCGCTCAGGGCGTCGGGCGAAGTTGCTGTCCACGCCCCCGGCGCCGCGATCGCGCCGCCAAGCGAGAGCAGGATCAGCCGCCACATCGGGGGCTACTCCCAGTCCTTGATCTCGAATTCTGGCTGCTGGCGGCGCGCCTTGTCGGAAATCTTCAGCTCCAGGTATTTCGCGCCGACGCCTTTTTCGAACTTGATCGAAGCGCCACGCCGATAGTCACGATCGTTCGGCCCCTTGCCGCTAAACAGGGCCACCAGCTCGTGGGATCCGGCCTTGAGGTTGCCGACGTAAAGGCGCTGGACGCCGCCCTTGACCAGAGCCGCAACCTCGCGTGGCGTGTACAGATAATTGATGACTTCGCGATTGTCGACCCTGAGCGTGACCGAATCGAGGCCGAAGAAGCTGCCGACATCCATCGACACGAACACCGCGACCTGGGTGTTGGCCGGAAACAGCAGCTCTTCCTCGAGTACGAACAGGTCCTTGTTCAGATCGACCACCTGCTGCTTCAGATCCTGGATCTGTTCATCGAGAGCCCGCGTGCCGCCCTCGCCCGTCGCGTCGCCGGCCGGTGCTGCGGCGAAGGCGCCGGCCTCGGGGGTGGCCTCAGGCGCACCGGCGGTGGCCGGAGCGGCCACGGCCGCTGGTGCGGCCGCCGGCTTCGCGGGTGGCTCGGCGGCGCGGACCCATTGCGTGACCAGGCACAGCGCCAGCGCCACGGGCGCCAGCCGCTGCCAGGTTCGAATTGCAGTTCTCATGTTGAGCGGTCCGTTGGGGCTAGCAGGGTGGGCCGGATCGTGCACAGTTCACAGCGGATCATCAAGCAACTCGCGTACCTGCGCGACGTAGGAGTTATCAATCCCGTGATCATCCGACTGCAGAAAGCGCACCCGGCCGCGACGGTCGATCAGCACCGTGGTCGGCAGGCGCTCGATGCCGTAGGCGCGGCTCACGCCCTTGCGCAGGTCGAGCAGCATCGGGAAGCGCGTCGGATGCGCCTGCGCGTAGCGGGTGGCGCGGTGCATGTCGTCATCGACGCTGACCGCCAGCGTGACCAGACCGGCGGAACGGTACGTGGTCTGCAGGTCACCGAGCAGCGAGAGCTGCGCGGTGCAGACCGAGCAGTGACTGCTCCAGAACGCCAGCAGCACAACCTCCCCACGATGCTCGGACAGCCGTACGTTGCCGCCCGTAGCGGCCGGCAGCGCAAAATCGGGAGCCAGCTCCCCGACCGCGGTGGCGGCGGGGACGGCAGGCTGGACCAGCGCGAGCAGCGCGACCAGCAGGTAAGAGCGTCCAAAACAGCGGATCACCAGCAGCTCCTTGAAGTGGCGGGATAAATTGCCGGCCGCTGTGTCCTATTTGACATCATCTGTGCTCCTGATGCGACCGGCGCGTCGCACAGGCATGACGCCGGTCACAGAGGGTGCCGTGCCTGCCAGAGCCAAGGATGAGGGAAGAAGGGGTGGCGTGGAACCACCACGAGCGTCTGTGATGCGCGACAGCCGGCGGGCGGGCCGGCGAGCCCGGAAACTCAGCTGGGCGCCACGGGCCCACTGACTATCTGCGGAAGCGCGATCAGGCTCGAGTAGGTGCCGATGCTGCCCAGGCCCGTGCTGACGCCGCTGGACCAGCGCATGCCCTGGAACGCGCCCTCCTGTCCGTGCAGCGCCATGTAGTTCAGCACGACCATCTCCGCCAGCAGGTTGACCGCGTTCGCGCCCGGGCTCGAGGTGCTCACCACGGAGCCGTCCGGAGTGTAGTAGCCCAGCTGGTTGGTGGCGGCGGCCGTGGGCCCTGCCGGGTTGTACACCAAAAAGAACGCGGCGGCCGTCGACTGATTATCGCCGGTCCACACACCCTTGCCCCGGCCACCGGCCGAGTTGTCGATCATGCCATTGGAGGACAGCGAACCGTCGCTGAACACGTAGAGCATCAGCGGCATGTGGCGTCGAGCCGCGTATTCAATGCAGGCACCCATGCAGCGGCCGGCGCGCAGATCGCGGTCTTCGCCGGTGGAGCGATCGCCAGTGTGGTAATCGAAGCCGCCCATCTCGATGGTGCCGGCGCCCGCGTAGCCGTTGACCACCATCTTCATGACTGCGGCGGCCTTGCGGATCTCCGAGTCACCGTCGTATTCAGCCTGGGTGAAAATCCCGGCCGCGCCGACGATCAGCGGATCGATGTCCGGATCGAGGGCCGCCTTGGCGTTGCCGTAGCGGTCGGCCAGGTCGGCGGCCTTGACGTAGCCGCACTGCACGAGATCCTTGACGACCGCGTCGGCGGTGACGTCGGTGCGCATGACCGTGTTGTCGAGCTTCTTGCGGCTGATGCGCTCGATGGATTCGAGCACGGCGGTGGCGTCGGCCTGGCTCAGCAGACCCACGAGCTTGCCGGTGTCGACCAGCCCGGTCACGTCCGAGGAGCGATCCACCTTCGTCGGGCGCACAGTGGAGTCCATCATGTACGAGGGCGCCATGGAATTGCCGCCGGAATCGGAACTGTCCGAGCCAATCAGCGGCAGCAGGTCACCCAGCGCGCCGGCCGAGTAGATGCCGTACATCGGGTTGTGCGGATTGTTCGCGGTGTCGTTCTGGCTGAGGGCGGCGATGACGGCGCCGTTGACATTGGCGCGCGTGGTCGTCGCCGTGCGCTCAAGTATGCCGCGCAGGAAGGCGCTGTCGGAGTGAAAGGCCAGGCCCAGCTGGCGATCGATGAAACTGCCGGCTCCGATCGAGGAGTTCGGCGTCATGTTGCCGGGCAGGCCGAGCTTGCTGTACCCGGCGGTCGACAGGAAATCGAGCTGCCCGCCCTGCTGGCCGACCAGCACGTTGGAACCGGCGATGTTCGCCCCGCCGGCCAGGTCGAAGCAGATGAACGGGATCTTGCCGGCGCCAGGAACGATGTTGCAGGGACTGTTCTTGAGCGCCGCGATATCCGGCGAGAGCGCCGCGTAGGCTTTGCGCGGATCCGCGAACAGGGTGAACGCGGACGCACCGGCGAAGGCGATGCTGCCGGTGATGAATCCCTGAGCGAGAAACTCACGCCGTGTCACCGGTCGCGGATGATCGGGATGACGAAGAGGTTCGTTCAACCCCAGGGCTCGCTTGCGTCGGATCTTCATAATCGGCCTCGCAGGTCCTTTAGAGCGGTCGGCTATTTGATCAGCAGCGCGGCGCTGCCGAGCACCGTGGCGCAGGCCGCCTTGGTGATCGTCTTGGTGCGGTCAGGGGCGCAGCCCGCTCCGCAGCTCGCCAGCCGGGTCACCAGGCTGTTGAGTTCCGCGCGCACGTCGCTGTCCGCAGGCTGCGTGGCCAGATTGATGCCCACGCCGTGCGCCAGCAACGGATCAATCAGCAGGCTCGTGTCGGCGAAGGCCGTCGCGGGCGATGCATTGAGCTGCAGCCCGGGGAAGAAGCTCCCCGCCTGCCCAGACTCGACCAGTGCGTCGCAATACTGGATCGCCAGCTGCGCCATGCCGATCTGATGCGAGGCCACGAAGGACTCGATCGTGGGCACCGTGGGCAGCTGCTGCTCGACCAGCGCGTAAGTGGCCAGTACGCCCGGATCGTTCATCGACACGCCGGTGATGTCGGCCAGCGAGGCGTTGATCTCGCTGAACACCCGTACACCAAACTGCGAGCTCTCCGGCTTGTCGGCCGGCGTGGCCGGCTGCGGCGCTGCCGGATCGGTGCGCACATGAATGCTGCTGCCGATCTGATCGAAGCTGAGGAAGAACAGGTCAGAGTCCGGCCCCTTCTCTAGGGCGATGACGGTGCCGATCGGCGAGAGCAGCTGACCCACGCCAGCGGTGTAGTTGGCATCCGTGACCGTGGTGTCGAGCGGCGCGTAGGCCTGCCCGACCTTAGCCTCCGCGCCATTGACGCCGATGCGCATGCCCTTAACGGCAATGCTGCCCGGCTTGGCCGTGCTGTCCAGGCTGATGAAGGTGGGCTTGTTGAACAGGTAGCTGTAGCTGTCGTAGCGGCTGACCTCGAACATCACGTAAGCCTGGTTGACGCCGGTCAGGGCGCTGACATTGAACAGCAGGAAGTAGCGCTCGCCGACGCCGGCGGCGAAGTTCTGCTGGACCTGCTCCTGCGTCAGGGCCCGGTTGTAGACCGCGGCGAAGCGGACCGTGCCCTGCCACTTGCGGTTGCCGGAGGTCTCGTTGCCGAGCAGGAAGACGAAGGTATCGTCCCAGTTGCCGAGCGTTCCGCCCTTTTCGGGATCAACATCGCCGGTGTAATTGCCGTTGACGTACAGGCGCCGGCCGTTGATCGCGTCGTAGGTGAGGACGACATGCTGGAGCGAGGCCTGCGCGTCGCGGTCGACATCGCTGGTGAGGAGCGACGGGGAGCCGTTGGCGTCCGTGGCGCTCGAGCGGTTGAACATTTCGTACTGATAGGCGTGCTGCCCCATGGTGAAATTGCGCGCCGCCGTGCCGCCCGAATAGCTCGCCATGTAGGCGTCTTCCTGCGCGACGTTGGCAGGCGCCACCCACACCTCGACGCTGTATTCGCCAGTGTTCTTGATCGAGTCGTACAGCTTGCGGCTGGCCGCGCCGCCGCGTGCTTCACCGCCGTTGGGCCCGAAGCTCACGCCCCAGCCGCCCACCCAGCTGGTGTCGCCCGCCAGTGTCAGGTTCAGCGCCGGATCCACACCGCTGGTGTCGTCGGCGATAGTCCCCATGCCTTCCTTGAACTGCCACTTGGCAATCACGCCGGTGTCGTAGCGATTGCCGCCCGAGGCGATCGTGCCGTCGTAGAGGGTCAGGGCCTTGGACAGCACCAGGGCCGGATCGACCTGCGTGGGCACGATGCCGTCGACGAAGGCCTGGATGGCCGCCAGCATGGTGGCCGAGCTTTTCGGGCAGCTGACCGCAACATCACCCGCCGTCACCCAGCAATTGTGGCTCTCATCGTGCAGGCGCACGTAGAAGCGCGACAGGGAAGGCGTATCCAGATTGATCTTGGCCTGCGCCGCCGCGTAAGCCTCGTCGACATCGCTGCTGGCGAAGTAAGGCGTCTGCGGCGTGGTCGCGCTCGCGCTGTGGCAGCGCGAACAGAACTGGCTCAGCAGCGGATAGACGGTCTGCGCAAAGGAGGCACTGCCGTTGTCGTTGGCGCTGGCCGGGAAGACCTTGGTGCTGCCGACCGACTTGTCGACCGGTGCCACCAACTGGATCTGCGTGCCGCCGCTGCTGACTCCGCCGGCCCAGTTCTTGATCCAGGTGGTGAGAATGTCGGCGCAGGCCTGCGGGCTCGCCAGCCAGCAGTTGTGGCCGCCGGCCACCTTGATGACCATCCGCGACTGGTCGGGCTGCGACAGATTGACGACACCCAGCGCATCGTTATACGCGAGGTTCACGTCGTCCGAGCGCGCAAACATCGGCGATTGCCCGCCGGCCTTGTGGCAGTTGCCGCAACGGCTGCTGCTGTTGATGTTCTGCCACAGGTTGATCCGGAAGGCCTGCACGTCGGCCGTGGCCGGTGCCGG
>DATFUG010000305.1:0-2220 GCA_035261025.1 Steroidobacteraceae bacterium
GCCACCAGCGCGAGCACCAGCCGCGCCTTCTCGCCGCCCGAAAACAGGCCGACCGGCTCGAACACCCGGGCGTCGCGGAAGCCAAAGGTCGCCAGGTAGTCGCGCAGTTCGGCCTCGGTGGTCCGCGCCGCTCGCTCGCCCCCGCTGCGCCGCAGATTTCCCAGAGGCGAATCGTCGGGGGCGAGCTGCTCGAGGTGGTGCTGCGCGAAATAGCCAATGCGCAGATCGCGTGCCTCCGTGCGGCTGCCGCCCGAGGCGAGCAGCTCGCCGGCCAGCATTTTCATGCAGGTCGATTTGCCGGCACCGTTCTTCCCGAGCAGCGCCAGCCGGTCGCCCGGCATCAGTGTCAGCCTCACCTTGTGCAGCAACGGCGCGCCGCCGTAGCCGGCACTCTGATCGTCTATCGCCAGCAGCGGGCGCGGCAGCCTCGCCGGCTCTGCAAAGGCGAACTCGAAGGCCGCCGAATCGACGTGCGCCGGAGCGATACGCTGCATGCGCTCGAGCGCCTTGAGGCGGCTTTGCGCCTGGCGCGCCTTGCTCGCCTGGGCGCGAAAGCGCTCCACGAAGGATTCCATGTGGCGGATCTCGCGCTGCTGGCGGGCGTAGAGTGAGGACTGCTCGGCGAGTTCGGCGGCACGCTGCGTCTCGAACGCCGAGTAATTGCCGCGGTAGGCGCGCACGCGCTGATGCTCGATATTGACGATGCGGTTGCAGACCCGGTCGAGAAACTCGCGATCGTGCGCGATCAGCAGCAGCGTACCCGGATAGGCCCGCAGCCAGCTTTCGAGCCACAGGATCGCGTCAATGTCCAAGTGGTTGGTCGGCTCATCGAGCAGCAGCAGTTCGGAGCGGCACATGAGCGCGCGCGCCACATTGATGCGCACGCGCCAGCCGCCGGAGAAGGCGCGGATCGGCCGATCGTCCTCGTCCGGCGCAAATCCCAGGCCGTGCATCAGCTGCGCCGCGCGCGCGCGCGCATCGTACCCGCCGACTTCCGCAAAACGCGCGTGCAGCATGCCCAGCTTCGCGCCGTCATCCCGCTCCGTGGCCACCTGCAACTGCGCTTCGATGGCGCGCAGCTCCTCATCGCCGTCCAGCACGAACTCGATGGCGGGCTGCTCGGTCGCTTCGATCTCCTGCGAGACATAGGCGGTGACGAGATTGCCCGGCATTTCAAAGACGCCGGCGTCAGCGTGCAGCGTGCCGCGCACCAGCTCCAGGAGCGTCGACTTGCCGCTCCCGTTCTCGCCGGTGATGCCCACTTTCTCGCCGCGAAACAGCCCAAAGCTCGCGCCCGCAAACAGCAGGCGCGGGCCGCGGCGGACCGCTACGTCGGTGAAGTTCAGCATGGCTGGTGAGTGTGCCACACCGGCCGCGGGATCGAGCTGCCGGCGCGGCGCGGACGCAACTTGCCTTAAGCCGGTGTCGCGGCCCGGACCACCGTGTGATCCAGATTGATGCCCGCCAGTTCATAGCCGCGCCTGAAATCCCGGATGTGCTTGCTCATCCAGGTCTGCGCGCCGTCCGCATCCTGCGCTTCCACGGCCGCGCACAGACGGCGCTGGGCGTCGATAATGCGGCTTCGCGCCTGGGCCACCTTGTCGATCATCGCGGCGAGCGAGGGCTCCAGAAGCTGGATCAGGGGCTCATGCGCCAGCACCAGGGCGGTGTTGCCGCTGGCCTCGCCCAGCGCGCGGAAAAACTCGGCCACATGCTGAACCGTCGGCGCAGCCTCCGGCTCGGCGCGTACGCTGTGGTAGGCCAGCTGCAGGCGTTCCAGATCCGCGGGGCTCCGGCGCGTCGCGGCAGCCGCGGCCAGTGGCGGCTCCAGGATCATCAGGGCCTCCCAGACGTCGACGAAAGTGACGTCGTGGAGGACCAGCGCCCTGCGCACGCCGGCCCCGACCTTAAGCGGCCCCGGCCGCGTGACCATCATGCGTTTCGAGCCGCGGCGGCGGCCGATCAGCCCGGCGCTGTCCAGCTCGCGCAGCGCTTCGCGCACCGTCGAGCGATTCACGCCGAACTGGCGTGCGAGTTCGAGTTCCGGCGGCAGGTGATCACCCGAACGCAGCCGGCCGGCGACGATGTGATCGACCAGGGCGGTGGCCACCTTGCGGTAGGTGGGTTCCGCGACGATGGGTTCAAACTGCAGGTTCATGCGGTCAGCCTGAAGATTTCCCGGCCGATGAGCATGCGGCGGATTTCCTGGGTGCCGGCGCC
>DATFUG010000306.1:0-3858 GCA_035261025.1 Steroidobacteraceae bacterium
TGTTGAATGGAGAGGTGGCCGAGCGGTCGAAGGCGCTGGACTGGAATTCCAGTAACATCTTCACGGGTGTTCGTGGGTTCGAATCCCACCCTCTCCGCCACAGTGCCGTGGTGGTCCGCGCCGGTTCCTTCGCGACGACGAGCCGCCAACCCCGTCAGGCCCGGAAGGGAGCAGCGGTACCGGTCACGTCGGGCGCCGAAGGGCGACCGGCGCGGGCTGCCTCCCTGGCCGCAGCGGAACCCCGGTAGTCTCCGTCCATGGCTTACACCGCGCTGGCGCGTAAATGGCGTCCCCGACGCTTCTCCGAAATGATCGGACAGGAACACGTGCTCCGATCCTTAAGCAACGCGCTCGCCAGCGGCCGCGTGCACCACGCCTTCCTGTTCGCCGGCACGCGCGGAGTGGGCAAGACCACAGTGGCGCGGATCCTCGCTAAGTGCCTCAACTGCGAGCGTGGCGTAAGTGCCGAACCGTGTCTGGAGTGTGCGAGCTGCCGTGAAATCGAGGCTGGACGCAGCATCGACCTGATCGAAGTGGACGCGGCGTCGCGCACCAAGGTCGATGATACCCGCGAGCTGCTCGACAACGTGCAGTACGCGCCGAGCCGCAGCCGCTTCAAGGTCTACCTGATCGATGAAGTGCATATGCTCACGACCAGCTCCTTCAACGCGCTGCTCAAGACGCTCGAGGAGCCGCCGCCGCACGTCAAGTTCCTGCTCGCCACCACGGACCCGCAGAAACTTCCGGTCACCGTGCTGTCGCGCTGCCTGCAGTTCAATCTCAAGCGCCTGCCGGTGGCGCTCATCAGCGCGCGCCTGGCGCACATTCTCACGGCGGAGCAGGTGACCTACGAAGCGGCAGCCCTGCAGCTGCTGGCACAGGCGGCCGATGGCAGCATGCGCGATGCGCTCTCGCTCCTCGACCAGCTGCTGGCCTTTGGTGACGGGGCTGCCCGCGAGGCCGAGGCGCGCGCCATGCTGGGTGCCGTCACGCGCGATCATGTCGAGCGCATCGCGGCGCTGCTGGCGAGCGGCGATGCGCCGGCGCTGCTGGCCGCCGCCGAGGCCCTGGATGAATTTGCCCCCGATTACGGTCAGATTCTCGATCAGCTCGCAGCCCTGCTCGAGCGGGTCGCGCTGCAGCAGCTGTTGCCGGAGTACGCGGGCGACGAGCTGTTTGCGCCCGCGGTGGTGCGCGATCTTGCCGCGCGCATTTCCCGGGAGGACGTGCAGCTCTACTACCAGACGGCCATCATCGGACGCCGCGATCTTGCGCTGGCTCCCGAACCGCGGACCGGTTTTCGCATGACGCTGATCCGGATGCTCGCCTTCCGTCCCGAGGGTCCGGCGCAGGTTTTGGCGGGCGCCTCGCCGGGAGGCGCGCAAAAGCCCGTGGGCGCGCCGGCGACGGCCGCGGCGCCGGCGGCGCTGCTGGCGCCCGGGGCGCCGTCCTCCGCGGACTGGAGCGCACTGGTTGCGGCGCTGGAGCTCGATGGCCCCACCCGCATGCTGGCCCTGAATTGTGCGCTGCTCGCGCGCAGCGCGGGGCTGATCAGGCTGACCCTGGATCCGCACAACGCGGCGGCACACACGCGCACGCGCGAGCAGCGGCTCGCGCAGGCCCTGAGCCGGCTGCTGGGAGAAACGATGCGCGTGGAGATTGTCACTGGCGGGACCGTCGTCCAGACTCCGGCCCAGGCGGAGGATCGGGCGGCACAGGAGGCGCTGGCTGCGGCGCGCGCCGCGCTGGCGGCCGATCCCACCGTGCAGGCCCTGCAGCAGCGTTTTGGCGCCACCGTGAATTCCGAATCCGTGCGGCCGCGCAAGCCGGCCTGACCATCGATCCAGGCGTAGCGAAGGGTGCAAACATGGGCGGCAATATGGCCAACATGATGAAACAGGCGCAGGCCCTGCAGGCGAACATGCAGAAGGCCCAGACGGAAATTGCGCAGCTGGAAATCACCGGCGAGGCCGGCGGTGGGATGGTCAAGGTCACGATCAATGGCCGCCACGAAGCGCGCCGCGTGCAGATCGAGCCTGCCGCCGTCGGAGACGATCGGGAGATGCTCGAGGATCTGCTGGCCGCGGCGTTCAACGATGCCGTCCACAAACTCGAGGCGGCCAGCCAAGCCAAGATGGCGAGCCTCATGGGTGGCCTGCAGCTGCCGCCGGGCATGAAATTGCCGTTCTGAGCGATCGCCGCCGATGCAGCATTCACCGGCCCTTGCCGCCCTGATCGAAGCCCTGCGCGCCCTTCCTGGCGTCGGACCCAAGAGCGCACAGCGCATGGCCTTTCACCTGCTGCAGGACGCGCGGCCGGCCGCCCAGGCGCTGGCCGCGACGCTGCAGCGGGCCGTGGACCGCGTCGGCCGCTGCCGGCAATGCCGCATGCTCACGGAGAGCGAGCTGTGCGAGATCTGCGCGAACCCGCAGCGCGACGCAGGCCTGCTGTGCGCCGTGGAATCACCCGCCGACGTGGTCGCCATCGAGCAGTCGGGCGGCTATCGTGGGCGCTACTTCGTGCTCATGGGGCACCTCTCACCGCTCGACGGCATCGGGCCCGAACAGCTGGGCAGTGCGCAGTTCGAGGCCCTGCTCATGGGCGGCGGCGTGCGCGAAGTGATCCTGGCGACGAACTCCACGGTGGAGGGCGAGGCCACCGCCCATTTTCTCTCGCAGCTGGCGCATCAGCGCGGCATCCGTGCCAGCCGCATCGCGCACGGCGTCCCGGTCGGTGGGGAGCTCGAATACATCGACGGCGGCACACTGGCCCACGCGCTCGCGGGCCGGCAGGTCGTCTAGCGCCGCTCGTAGGGCTTGCGCTCCAGGAGCTCCGAGCGCAGACGGCGCAGCCGGCGGTAACTCTCATAGCGGCGCGCACTGATCGCGCCCGTACTCACGGCGGCCAGCACCGCACACTGCGGCTCCTTCAGGTGCTGACAATCGGCGAAGCGGCACTGCGGAGCGTATTGCGCCACCTCGGCGAATCCCAGCGCGCGGGGCTCCAGCGCGTCGATCGCGGGCGCGAAATCGCGCACCCCGGGCGAGTCGATCAGCATGCCGCCGCCAGGCAATGAATAAAGTTGCGCGGCACTGGTGGTGTGGCGGCCTTCCGTAGTCCGCAGCAGTTCGCCCACGGACGCATCGCTCCCCGGGACGAGTACGCGCAGGAGTGAAGACTTGCCGACACCCGACTGGCCCACGAACATCACGGCCTGCCCGCCCAGCTGCACCCGCAGCTCCTCGAGGCCCTCACCGCTCCGGGCGCTGCAGCGTATGAGCGGAATGCCGAGGGCCGCGTATTCGGACAGCCCGCTCTCGCCCTCCGCCGCGAAGGCCTGATCCGACTTGTTCGCCAGCAGCATCGCGCCCATACCAGCGCAGCTGGCGGCGGCCAGGTAGCGATCGACCAGGAACAGATCGGGCGCCGGAGTGGGCGCCAGCACCACCACCAGGAGGCTCAGATTCGCCGCCACCAGCTCGGACTTGCCGCGTGCATTGGTGCGATACAGGGCGGTGCGGCGTGGCGTCACCCGCTGCAGCTGCCATTGTCCGTGCTGCGCATCGTACGCGCAGAGCACCTCATCGCCGCACACGAATTGCAGGTCGCGTCCGGCGGCGCGCGCCAGGATATCCTCGCCGCCCGCCAGTCTCACCCGGGCGGTGGCGCCGTGCGCGACGAGCACCAGCGCCGCCTGCGGCGCGGGCGCGCCAGCCGTACCGGAGGTGGGCGTTGCACTCACCCTGCTATGATGCCTGATCGCGGGGGAGCAGAGGCGTGAGCAGCAAGGACCATCTGATCTGGATCGACCTGGAGATGACCGGGCTCAGCCCCGACCAGGACCACATCATCGAAATC
>DATFUG010000307.1:0-3345 GCA_035261025.1 Steroidobacteraceae bacterium
AGCTTCAGCGACTTGAGTTCGACGCACAGGCGATCGGCGACGTATTCGAGCTCGAGCGTCGCAAAATCCGGCTGGCCGGTCCGCGGACACAGGCAGGTGAACTCCGGAATGATCATCCGGATGGTGTAATCGCGCTCCGGAGCCGGATTGGCGAAGGTTTCCAGCATGGTGTTGGCTTGCGGCGACATGTCAGAGAGGGCGCTTAATGATCGATTGCGAGTGCCGAATAATTTACACTACCGCCATGCGGGCCGCCGCAATCCTTGCGCACCACAGGGCAGGCTGATGCGACTGAGCAAGATCCGACTCACCGGCTTCAAGTCCTTTGTCGATCCGACCACGGTGCACTTGTCGAGCAACCTTACCGGTGTGGTGGGCCCGAACGGCTGTGGCAAGTCCAACGTCATCGACGCGGTGCGCTGGGTGATGGGCGAGCTGTCGGCGCGGCACCTGCGCGGCGATTCGATGGCGGACGTCATCTTCAACGGCTCCAGCTCGCGCAAGCCCGTGGGCACGGCCTCCGTCGAGCTGGTGTTCGACAACAGCGACGGCAAGATCGGTGGCGCCTATGCCGGCTACTCCGAGATCTCGCTCAAGCGCCTCGTAGCCCGCGACGGCAGTTCCAGTTATTTCATCAACGGCGGCCGCTGCCGGCGCAAGGACATCACGCAGCTGTTTCTGGGCACGGGCCTGGGTTCACGCAGTTACGCGATCATCGAGCAGGGCATGATCTCGCGCGTGATCGAGGCGCGCGCCGACGACATGCGTGCCTTCATCGAGGAAGCGGCCGGGATTTCGCTCTACAAGGAGCGCCGGCGCGAGACCGAGGGCCGCATTCTCGATACCCGCGACAACCTGGCCCGCGTCCAGGACTTGCGTGACGAGGTCGACAAGCAGATCCGCCATCTTCAACGCCAGGCCGCCGCGGCACGGCGTTTCCAGGAACTGCGCTCCCGCGAGCGCAACCTGCACGCCGAGCTGCTCGCCCTGCGCATGCGGGAGCTCGACAGCGGCGGGATCGTGCAGGAGGAGAGCGGCCGCGCGCGTGAGCTGAGCATGCAGCAGCAGCTCGCGGAGCAGCGCTCCTGCGAGGCCGCACTGGTCAAGCAGCGGGTTTTTCATGGCGAGCTCGGCGGTGTGCTCGACCGAGTGCAGGCGCGCTACTACGATCTGGGCGCAGAAGTCACCCGCACCGAAGAGAACATCCGCTACACCACCGAACTGCGTCAGCGCCACCGCCAGGATCTGGAACAGACGGTCGCCTCGCTTGAGGAGGTCGGGGCGCAGATGCGGACCGACCAGGAGCGCGAAGCGCAGCTACAGACCGAGATGGCCGCCCTGGAGCCCGAGCTGGCGCAGTTGCGCCGCGCCGAGCAGGACAGCGGCGAGGCGCTCGCCGAAGCCGATGCGCAACTGGCGCAGTGGCAGGAGCGCTGGGAGGCCTACAACCGCGAACTCGGCGCCGCACATCAGGGCCGGGGAGTCGAGGCGGCGCGGATCGAGCAGCTCGAAGGCCAGCTGTTGCGGCTGCGGGCGCAGGCCGACCGCCTGCTGCTGGAGCATGAAGCGGTCAGCACTCTGCACGCCGGCTCACCGCTCCAGCCGCTGGCGGAACGTGAAGCGTCGGCTCGCGAAAGGGCCACGGCCCTGGAAGGCCGCCTGGCGGCCGCGCAGGCTGAGGCGCTGCGACTGCGCGCCGCCCAGCGCGACAGCGAGCAGCAGCTCGAACAGTTGCGCACGCAGCGGGACCATACGCGCGCGGAATTCATGTCCCTGGGCGCGTTGCAACGAGCGGCCCTGAGCGAGAAGGATCCGGCGGCGGCGGCGTGGCTGGAAGCGCTCGGCGCACGCCTGGGCGGAGATGGGCCCACGCGCGTGGCCGCCGCGCTCAGCGTCGATCCGGGCTGGGAACACGCGGTCGAGACCGTACTGGGTGACTACCTGGAAGCCGTGTGTGTCGGCGATCTCGATCGGCTCGGCGAGGAGCTGGACAAGCTCCGCAGCGGCAGCGTCGCCTTCCTGGAGACGCGGGGTGCGGGCGGCACGGGCAAAGCCGGCACCCTCGCCGCCCGGGTCCGTGGACCTGACACGCTGGTGGCGATGCTCGCGCGCGTGCGGACCTGCGAGACTCTGGCGCAGGCGCTCCGTGAGCGGCGCCGCCTGGAGCCTGAGGAAACGCTGGTCACGGCCGGTGGAGAATGGCTGGGGCGCGACTGGCTGAGGCTGCGCCGCGGGGGCGATCCGCGCGCCGGGGTCCTGGAGCGCGCGCAGCGCCTGAAAGTCCTGGGTCGAGAATTCGATAGGGCGGAGGCGGCGCACCGCACCGGCGACGAAGCGCTCGAGGCACTGCGCGTCCAGACCCTCAGCGCAGAGTCCCGGCGCGATGAAGCCCAGGCGCAGATCCAGCACGCGCATCGCGACCATGGCGAGCTGCGAGCCCAGCTCGGCGCGCTGCAGGCACGCCTGGAAGAAGCGGGCCTGCGCCGCACGCGACTCGAAAGCGATCGCGACGAAATCGAGAGCGACTTGTCGCAGGCCCGAGCCGGACTGGCCACGGCGCGGCAGACCCACGCCGCGGCACTCGATGAGCTGCAACGACTGGACAGCCTGCTGCCCGAGCTCACCGCGGAGCGAGACATGCGCCGCGAGCGCTCGGCCGCTGCGCGCGTCACGGCGCAGGCGGCGCAACTCGCGCTGCGCGAGACACTGGTCCGCCACGAGAGCCGGCGCTCGACGCTCGAGTCCATGCACGCGGCCGCGGCGCGACTGGCCGACCAGCACGCCCAGCTGTCGCAGCGTCACGAGACGCTGCGTGCCGAGCTGGCCGGCGGCGATGCCCCGGTGCTGGAGCTGCAGGAACGCCTGCAGTCCTCACTCGACCGGCGGCTGGAGGTGGAGGCGGATCTCGCCAAGGCGCGCCTGGCGCTCGCGGACGCCGATCGCGAACTGCGCGCGCTGGAGGAACGCCGGCTCGCAGCGGAGGGCCGCGTCGCGGAAGCCCGCGCGGCCATGGAAGAGGTGCGTCTGGCGGCACAGGAATCGCGCGTGCGACGCGAAGCACTGGCGGAGCAGTTCGCCCAGACCCGCGCCGACTTCGCCGCCATCACGGCGGCGTTGCCGCCTGAGGCGGCGATCGCCGACTGGGACACGCGCCTCGAGGAGGCGCGCGCTGATATTGAGCGGTTGGGTCCGGTCAACCTGGCTGCCATCGAGGAGTTGCAGCAGCAATCGGAGCGCAAGAGCTATCTGGACCGCCAGTTCGCCGACGTCAGCGATGCGCTCGGCACGCTCGAAGAAGCCATGAAGCGCATGGACAAGGAAACGCGCGCGCGGTTCGAGGAAACC
>DATFUG010000308.1:0-4334 GCA_035261025.1 Steroidobacteraceae bacterium
GGCCTGGAAACCGACCTGATCGTGGATCGTGACGCGGCTTCGCGTCTCGGGCTGACCGCCGCGCAGATCGATAACACCCTGGGCGATGCCTTTGCGCAGTCCCAGGTCTCCACGATCTACAATCCCTACAGCCCGCAGCAATACCACGTCGTCATGGAGGTGGCTCCCGAATTCTGGCAGAACCCGGACAGCCTCAAGGCGCTCTACATCAGCACTTCGGGGGGCTCTGTCAGCGGCACCCAGGCCACCCAGGCAGTGGCCGGTACCACCGTGCTGAAATCCGCCCGTGGCACTACCGCGGGCGCCGTGGCGCAGGACAGCGCGCGCAATGCCGCGGCGAATGCGCTGGCCAACGCGGGACGTAAGAACACCTCGACGGGCGCGGCGGTGAGCATGGCGAAGGAGGCGGTCGTGCCCTTTTCGGCCTTCAGCCACTTCTCCACGGGCACGACCCCGGTCAGCGTCAATCACACGGGCACGTCCGCTTCCACCTCCATTGCCTACAACCTGCCCGAGGGGGAATCGCTCAGCACGGCGCTCGCCGCGATCGGACGCACGATGGATCGCATCCACGTCCCCGCCACCATCCAGGGCGGCTCCTACGGTACGGCACGCCTGTTCCAGCAGAACACCAGCAACGAACCGCTGCTGCTGCTCGCGGCCTTCGCGGCAATCTACGTGGTGCTCGGCATTCTCTATGAAAGCTACAGCCACCCCCTGACGATCCTTTCAACCCTGCCCTCGGCGGGCGTGGGCGCGCTGCTGGCGCTGATGGCGACGGGGAATGAGTTCAGCCTGATCGCCTTCATCGGCATCCTGCTGCTCATCGGCATCGTCAAGAAAAACGCCATCATGATGGTCGACTTTGCGATCGACGCGCAGCGCAACCAGGGCTTAAGTCCCCGCGCCGCCATCGCCCAGGCCTGCGCCCTGCGGTTCCGGCCGATCATGATGACCACCTGCGCGGCCATCGCCGGTGCCCTGCCCCTCGCGCTGGCCTCCGGCGATGGCACCGAGATGCGCCGACCGCTCGGCATCTCCATGGTCGGCGGGCTGCTCGTCAGCCAGTTACTGACTCTCTACACGACCCCGGTGGTGTATCTGTATATCGACCGGCTGCGCACGTGGCGGGCACGCCGTGCGGCAGCCCGGTCGGCCCGTGCAGGCATCATTCCTGCCATTAGTCATAACTAATAGAAGTTGACTAACTGGGTGGCAGGCTAATAGGCTGGCGACACCATGCAAGTCAATATCTACGATGCCAAGGCGCAGCTGTCAGCGCTGCTCGATCGGGCGCTGGCCGGTGAAGAGGTGGTCATCGCTCGCGCGGGCAAGCCGCTCGCGCGACTGACGCCGCTGGCGCACGGCCGCGCGCGGAGCGGCGTGCGCCTGGGCGGATTGGCGCGCGAAGCCGGCAGGATCGACCCCGCCTTTCATGCTCCGCTGACCGATCGCGACCTGTTGGGCCGGTGAAGCTGCTCCTCGATACCCATTGCCTGATATGGGCGCTCGCGGACTCACCGTCGCTGACGCCGGCCGGCCGCAAGGCGATCATCGCCGCCGAAGAAGTGTGGTTTTCCGAGGCTTCTATCTGGGAAACCGGCCTCAAATGGCGCCGCGGCAAGCTGGGGATTGCGCCGCGCCGCCTGGTCGATCAGGCGCTCAAGGATGGCTTTCGCATGCTGGCCATTGGACTGGAGCCGATTCTGATGTCGTGCGAGTTGCGCCAGACACACGCCGATCCCTTCGACCGGCTGCTGTACGCGCAGGCGCGGCATCACGGCTACACCCTGCTCACCATCGATCGGAAGCTCCGCACCTTCGGCGCGCGGGTCCATCGACCCTGAAGGCAGGAGCCTAGATCGCCGCCTTGGGCGCCACCAGGCGGCTCGGTTTGCAGGTCGCGCGGAGCCGCTCCCAGTCGGCACGCCAGGAATCGCTCAGCGCGCCGGACTGCGCGCGCTCGGCGGCCGGAAATTCGGACGGGAGCGAGGCGAGCATCAGCGTGAAGCGCGGCAACCCCTTGGGAAAGCGGCCCCGCGGGGAAAACACCACGCGTCCCTCGACCGGAAGCTCCTCGACCACGGCGCGCACTGCGGCGATGCGATCGTAAAGCCCGGTCTGCGGGTTGGCGAAGGTGTAGCGCAATGCCCGGTGCATGACAGTCCAGGCCGTCATCTGATCGCCCCCAAAAATATTGCCGGCGATGTTGCGCATGTCGAGCACGACACAGCCGCGCGTCGTGAGCAGCAGAAAATCGACGTGCAGCGTGCCGCCCTGCCCGTCGGGCACCAGGACGTCGCGCACATGTTCGAAGGCCCCGCCGGTCACGGTCGCGAGAAGCACCGCCCGCGCGCGGCTGCCGCGGTACCAGCGCCACAGCAGGAGCAGGAGCACAATGCCTAAGGCGCCTGCGGCGATCTGGGCCACCAAGCGCGGGTCGAGCGGCAGTTGCGGCAGGGTAATCACGGGGCGGGGCCTGCGAGTGCCGCGCGCAGTGCAGCGAGCGTGGGATCGATCTCGAGGAAGCGGGCCGGCAGCCGAAACAGGCGTTCGAGACTTTCCGGCACCGGCAGGGTCTGGCCCACCAGCGGCTCGACGATCTCGCGAAATTTCGCCGGGTGTGCGGTGGCCACCAGCACCCAGGGCCCGCTCGCACGCTGCTTCGGACTCAGGCGCGCCCAGGCCTCGGCGGCGGTGGCGGTGTGCGGGCACCAGATGGCGCCATAGCGCTGGTGATCGGTGCGAATGCGGGCGCGAATCGCCTCATCGTCAACCGACACCGCACTCACGACAGAGCCGAGGCGGGCGGCTCCCGGGTACAACGCGCTGAGCCGCTCGAGATTGCTGGGGTTGCCGACGTCCATGGCCGAGGCCAGTGTTGCAATACTCGGGCGCAGCCGCAACATCCCGTCGGCCAGGTAGTCCGGTACCGTGCGGTTGGCGTTGTGCGCCAGCACGATCTGCGCGATCGGAGCCCCCAGGCGCTGCGCCCAGACGCAGGCCGTGGCGTTCCCCAGATTGCCGCTGGGAATCACGAATGATGCCGGTCGGCCGGACTTTTCCTGCAGTGCCAGGCTCGTGGCGAGGTAGTACACGGTCTGCGGCAGGAGCCGTCCGAGATTGATGCTGTTGGCCGAGGACAGCCCCCAGCGCTCGCGGAGGGACTCATCGACAAAGGCCTGCTTCACCAGCCGCTGGCACTCATCGAAGCTGCCCCGCACCCCCAAAGTCCGCACGTTCCCGCCCCAGCAGCTGAGCTGCTGCTGCTGCGTCGGCGAGACCTGCCCCAGCGGGAACAGCACCGCGACCTCGATACCCTGGCGCCGATGAAAGGCGGCGGCCACCGCGCCGCCCGTATCGCCCGAGGTGGCCACCAGTATCTGCAGGGTTCGCGCGGCGCCCTGCCGCAAGCGCGCCAGGGCGGCGGCCAGGAATCGCGCACCGAAGTCCTTGAACGCCGCGGTCGGGCCGTGGAACAGCTCGAGCACACCGAGCCGCTCACCCTCGAGCGCCACCAACGGTGCCGGAAAATTGAAGGCCTCGGCGCCAATCCCCGGGAGCGCCGGCTCGAGTGCGTCCCCGGCGGCGAAGGGCGCGAGGAATTTCGCGGCCAGCGGCGCGAGGGCCTCGCCCGCGCTCAGCCCGGACAACCGGATCGCGGGCCATTGCTGCGGAACATACAGGCCGCCGTCGGGCGCCAGTCCGCGGCTCAGCGCAGCGCTGAAGCCCACCGGTTCCCGCTCACTGCGCGTGCTGATGAACTGCATCAATCGATCACGTGAGCGCCCACCGGCTCCATCTTCGTGGTCCAGTGATCGCACTCCAGGCCATGGTGCGAGAACTGCACCACCATCGCCTCGCGCACCGCGTGGGCGTGGCTCTCCAGGCACCAGGCGAACAGCGTCGGACCCGCGCCGGAAATCGAGCAGCCGAGCGCACCGGCCGACAGGGCCGCATGACGCACGGCCCCGAATCCCGGGATCAGCGCCGCTCGCTGCGGTTCGATTACCACGTCCTCGAAGGACTCGCGCAGCATGTCGATGTCATTCGTGTAGCAGCCGGAAATGAAGCCGGCGAGATTGGCGGTCTGCCAGACGAAATCCTCCATGAGGACGCTCCCCTTGAGGATCGCACGCGCCTGGCGGGTGGACAGAAACATGTGGGGATGCACGATCACCGCGCGCACCGCAGGCGGCACGGGGATCTGCTTGACGCGCGGCTGATCGATCCCGACCGTCAGCACCAGTCCGCCGAACAGCGAGGGCGCGATATTGTCGACGTGGAGCGAGCCGCTGGCGACCTGCTCGCCCTGCATCGCGTACTTCAGCAGC